>JAQYWP010000359.1 GCA_029379285.1 Rhizonema sp. PD38 | reverse complement strand
GCTGTAAGTAAGTGAGTAGTTGTCACCTGCGTCGTACATGACTTACAGATATCTCAAAAGGTTTCATTTAATTAAAAAAATAAATATTAACTGAATTTGTTTTAAGTTCTTAACAGGGATGAGGGAAATCGAGAAAATTATTTTCCCACTCCTGACTCCTCACTAAGATTGTTGATAGCAGATTGACAGTTTAAGTAGTGAGACTAAGAGTGTGAAATATTTCTTTCTATCTGAAGATTGGACAGTTGGTAGAGTGTGGGCATC
Source organism: Rhizonema sp. PD38 (assembly GCA_029379285.1). Taxonomy (GTDB): domain Bacteria; phylum Cyanobacteriota; class Cyanobacteriia; order Cyanobacteriales; family Nostocaceae; genus Rhizonema. Next base: position 7,678 of record JAQYWP010000359.1, on the reverse strand, counting down.
CGATGGACTATGGCAGGTTGCCGCATGGCGACGCCAACCAGACATAGAGCAAATTAATCTTTGCCTTGTAGAAAAAAACGAATTACTTTGGCTTTATCGAGTTGAAGATGCCATTGTAACTGTAGAAGTCAAGCCCAAAACACTCACAGATACGACCAATCAAGTCATTGGTCAAGTAGTTCTCAAGCGTTTAATGAGTGCCGAACAAGTTATCGAGCGTTTGGGGAGTGCTGAAGCGAGGTGTCAGCTGCAAAACATTCACTCTGTCGTGCATTAGAGAGCGTTGAGTTACTGTGGGGGCGTATGCAGTACCTCCCCACAGTAACTCATAATTATATGTAGCTTATACCAACGAGAACTGCTATAACTCTTAATTCAGCAAAGTTTTACAAAACCTCCGCATGCTGCGGCTACGCAAGTACGTTTGTTGACACGCTTGCAAACAGCTCAATCAATAGTTACACTTTTTAAAATATTCTCATTTTTGTCTAGCGATCGCTACACTAGAGAGTAAACCTCCGGAAATACGTAGTGATTACTAAACGGTCAGTAGTATCGCTCTCAACCCTCCAACACATTTGTGGTGGGACGAACGGTCCCTAATGCCGTTAATCGCTGACAAACAAATAGTCAACTGTCAATGCACTTACCCCCCCTAAATCGGGGGAAAGAGCTTAACCGCAATAATGTCTGACTCATAAGGCAAAGCTGTGGAAAACCTCAAGTGGCAATAACAAAAACTGAAAAATTGCTTTGTAAACATTAAGTTATCTAGGAGGAGCGTAGTCGATGGGACTACCCTGGTACCGAGTACATACAGTTGTCCTGAATGATCCAGGCAGACTGATTTCTGTGCATTTGATGCACACAGCCTTAGTGGCAGGTTGGGCTGGTTCAATGGCTTTGTACGAACTGGCAATCTTTGACCCCAGTGACCCAGTCCTTAACCCGATGTGGCGTCAAGGAATGTACGTAATACCCTTTATGTCACGTTTGGGTGTCACCCAATCATGGGGTGGTTGGAATGTAACTGGCAGTCCGACAACCGATCCAGGTTTTTGGTCATTTGAAGGTGTAGCTGCCGCTCACATTGTTCTCTCCGGGCTGTTGTTTCTTGCAGCAGTTTGGCATTGGGTTTATTGGGATTTGGAACTATTCCAAGACCCCCGCACCGGTGAACCCGCTCTTGACTTGCCAAAAATGTTTGGCATCCACCTGTTCTTATCTGGTCTACTTTGCTTTGGTTTTGGTGCTTTCCACCTTACCGGACTTTTTGGACCGGGAATGTGGGTTTCTGACCCTTACGGTTTAACTGGTCACGTTGCACCAGTTGCGCCAGAGTGGGGACCAGATGGTTTTAACCCGTTTAACCCTGGTGGTGTCGTAGCTCACCACATTGCAGCTGGTATTGTTGGCATTATCGCTGGATTGTTTCACCTAACAGTCAGACCTCCAGAAAGGCTATACAAAGCTTTGCGGATGGGGAACATTGAAACCGTACTTTCTAGCAGTATTGCAGCTGTATTCTTCGCCGCTTTTGTGGTTGCAGGTACTATGTGGTACGGGAGCGCTACGACTCCAATTGAATTGTACGGACCGACTCGCTATCAGTGGGATCAAAACTATTTCAAGCAGGAAATGGAGCGCCGGGTGCAAAACGACGTTGCTGATGGTGCAACTCTGTCCCAAGCTTGGTCAGAAATTCCGGAAAAATTGGCGTTCTACGACTACGTGGGGAATAGCCCTGCTAAAGGTGGTTTGTTCCGCGTAGGACCGATGAACAAGACCAATGGTATTGCCTTATCTTGGTTAGGTCATCCAACCTTTGAAGACAGTGAAGGTCGGGAACTGACTGTGCGTCGTCTCCCTAACTTCTTTGAAACCTTCCCGGTGGTCCTGACCGACAAGGATGGAGTAATCCGTGCTGATATTCCCTTCCGTCGGGCTGAGTCTAGGTATAGCTTTGAGCAAGCTGGCGTGACAGTGAGTTTTGCTGGTGGCGATTTGAATGGTCAAACATTCACGAATCCAGCCGAGGTTAAGAAGTATGCTCGTCAAGCACAACTAGGTGAACCATTTTTGTTTGATGGCGATCAAAGTACCAGGTTTGGTGATTTAGCAATTGCAAAACCTGATGGGGTTTTCCGTACCAGTCCTAGAGGTTGGTTTACCTTCGCCCACGCTGTGTTTGCCCTACTATTCTTCTTTGGTCACATTTGGCACGGTTCTCGGACAATCTTCCGCGATGTGTTTGCTGGTATTGACCCTGATTTGGAGGAACAAGTCGAATTTGGTCTCTTCCAGAAAGTGGGTGACTTCTCAACCCGTCGTCAGAAAGAAACCGTCTAAAATTTGGGAGAAGCATGAAGTTCAATTCATTTAATTTCTTGAACTTCATGTTTTATTTAGAGCGGAGTATCCTATTTACTACCAAGGAATAAACCCTCCAAATTTCTGATCAGCTGCAAAAGCAGCTCAGACTTCTCTCCAACAGCGCAGTGGCTCTCGAAAGATGATACGAGCCGTTTTTAGTCACCTAAAGAGTTCGGGATGTCTGGAAGCCCCGAAGGAGGAGTGTCAAGGATATTATTGGAATTGACACTCCTCCGGTATTCATATTGGGATAAAAGACGGCACGCTTCGTTTTAACTACCGTGCTAAAATCTTTAAAGTGGTAATGAGATACACAGTTTTTCAACTGGGAAGCAAATGCTTAAGCCACCAGGATGGGACTTGTCTTCCCTAAAAAGACATTACCTGCGGACTGTGGGAAAGTTACGCTCAGTAGATATCAATCCATAGTGGTTGAGACTGGGAACCAAGCCTATGGGGCAGACAACTGCTCGACAGTTGGATATCTAGGGGATAAGGCTGAAACTCCTAAAGAATCCCCATCTCTTTAGAGCGGGGAGTGTCAAGTGTGTTACATTGCGATATAGCTCAATAATACTGACAGGCAGGTTAAGCAGGAACTTTTAATATGGAAAGCCTTGCATACATTTTGATTTTGGCTCTAGCAATAGGAACCCTTTTCTTTGCGATCGCATTTCGCGAACCTCCCCGGATTCAGGGTAAAGATGAAAAGTAAGTCAAGAGTGCTAAAATTTGAATAGAGTTTAAACTCTAAGACCGCTATTACTACATGTAGTAATAGCGGCCATTGCTTAATAAAATTTCTTTGAGAAGAACATAGAATGCAGGAATAAGCTTGGGATACCAGAGATAAATAAGGGAAAATTCAGCTAAATTTGAGTTTTTTCTTAGAGGCAGAGCTAAGGGAATCGGCTCAAGAGTTACCTGACTTAATACTAAATTATCCAAAAATATTCCAATTCTGAGTCCTGAATTATGAATTCTTGCTCTATCATTTATGATTAATCATCTGTCTGCTATAAATGATTTTTAATATCTGATATAATCTACGATCTGGAAGCAGATGCCTGTCCAGATCTGCTTTTGTGCGCTAATATGGTAAAAAGTGTCGTGTAGATTGCCGACAAAGCAGTCTGTACAAATTTATAGCGCTCGAGCAAAACCTTTACGGAGAACAAACCCAGGAAACAATCAGCATGGTCAATCAGAAATTAACCGCTACTGAAATTGGATTTACTCACGACGATTTCGCTGCTCTACTTGACAAGTACGACTATCACTTTAGCCCTGGTGATGTGGTCCCAGGTACAGTTTTCAGTATAGAGCCTCGCGGAGCTCTGATTGACATAGGTGCAAAAACAGCAGCATATATACCTATACAAGAAATGTCTATCAACCGGGTAGATACCCCGGAAGAAGTTCTCCAATCAAATGAAACACGAGAATTTTTTATACTAACAGATGAAAACGAAGATGGCCAGCTAACGCTTTCCATTCGCCGTATCGAGTATATGCGTGCTTGGGAACGAGTACGGCAGTTGCAAGCAGAAGATGCTACAGTCCGTTCTGGTGTTTTTGCGACTAATCGCGGTGGAGCGTTGGTACGAATTGAGGGATTGCGGGGCTTTATTCCCGGTTCTCACATTAGTACCCGCAAACCTAAAGAAGAATTGGTAGGTGAAGATCTGCCATTAAAGTTTTTAGAAGTAGATGAAGAACGCAATCGCTTAGTGCTATCCCATCGTCGAGCGCTGGTTGAGCGTAAGATGAACCGCTTAGAAGTCGGTGAGGTTGTCATTGGTACGGTACGTGGTATCAAACCATATGGTGCATTCATAGACATCGGTGGTGTCAGTGGTTTACTTCACATTTCAGAGATTTCGCACGAGCATATTGATACACCTCACAGTGTGTTTAATGTTAATGACGAAGTGAAAGTCATGATCATTGATTTGGATGCAGAACGCGGAAGAATCTCCTTGTCTACTAAACAGCTCGAACCAGAACCGGGTGACATGATCAAGAACCGTCAACTGGTATATGATCAGGCAGAGGAAATGGCTGTTAAGTATAGAGAGCAGTTGCTTGCCAAACAGCAAGGTGTTGCTGCTCCTGCTGAAGTTATTGATGAAGAAATACCTGCGGCTGTTGAAGATGATGATATACCTGCAGCTATGGAAGAAGATATACCTGCAGCTGTTGAAGATGACGATATACCCGCAGCTGTTGAAGATGACGATATACCCGCAGCTATGGAAGAAGATATACCAGAAGTTGTTGAACAAGATGTACGTGCGGCTGTTGAAGAAGAAATACCCGTGGCTGTTAAAGAATAATCAATCTGTCGTTGTCAACTTTAGTACAAAGTATCAAAAAATATCTTTATTAAGAGGGAACGCCCCTCTTTTTTTATGAAAATTTTTTTATATCGTCTTAATTTAAGAATAAGTTACTCCACTTGTGGGGATAAAAATAATTGATGTTTTTATACGTAATTTTGATATCTTTTTCTTCTATCGCCAGGGAGCGCTCCTGACTGGTATGTGACTAAAACCTTTACCATTCTTGACTTTTTGCACTGAATCCAGCGATAGTCCAAGTCGCAACATAGCTGTTGTTTCCAGAAAAGGAGATGGTCGCGAGACGCTATATTTCGATATAGCTGTAGTTTTGTAGTCATAGAATTTCAGATTGCTGGACATCTGTAACCTGCAAACTGCTCCCAACCACAACAATGATAAAGGAACAACAGATTGTGATCGACTTCAGCCTCACTCAAGAACAGCAGATGTTACAGAAAAAGGCGCGTGATTTTGCACAAAACGAGATTATGCCTATCGCTCGGAAAATTGACGAATCTAATGATTCTAAAATTGTTCCTTGGCATTTGTGTCAAAGCTTGTTTCGCAAGGGAGCAGATCTTGGATTCACGTCGCTGCTGCTTCCACAAGAGTATGGTGGGATGAGCGGAAAGTGTACAGACTTTGTCTTAGTTCAGGAAGAACTTGGTGCTGCGGATGTCAGTATTGCCTGTAGCTACTTCAATCTCACTGCTGCTATGTCGCTTTTTATTACCAGGGGTGGGACTATTGAACAGCAAAAGCGAATCTTCTCGTACATAAATTCTGGTGAACCTCTTTTATTTAGTGCTGTAGAAAGTGAGCCACTTGTAGCAACATCCGATATTTTTTGTCCTTATCCCGATTCCAAAATTGGCATGAGAACGTTTGCACAGCGTGATGGCGATACATATCTTCTTAACGGCACTAAGTCGGCATCGATCACAAATGCTGGTATTGCCGATATATATTTTATACTAGCACGTACAGATCTTAATAAGCCGCAGCAAGAGAGTCTGTCCATGTTCTATGTACCTGGAGATACACCCGGTTTGTCTTTTGGCAACCGGACAGAGATGATTGGCTGGAAACCCTCCCATCACGCCGAGATCCATCTTGACAATGTTCGTGTGCCTGTAGAAAATCTTTTTGGGCAAGAAGGGAAAGCAGGAGAACTCCTGATGTTGCTTCCTGAAGTTGCCATTGGACTTGCTGCCTCTTATATAGGTTTAGCACGAGCCGCATACGAGTACGCCCTTGATTACGCTAAGCAACGGGTAAGCTGGGGCCGTCCGCTTATCGAGCATCAAGCTGTAGCTTTGAAACTGGCTGACATGATGGTGAACACGCAAGCTGCACGGCTGATGGTATGGGATGCTGCCCACGCTGCAGACACCAGTCCACAACTTGCGGCGATTAAGGCACCCGCAGCTAAAACGTTTGCGGTAGATGTGGCAATTAAGAACGCGCAAACAGCAGTTGAGATTCTTGGTGGCTATGGAGTTATGAAAGAGTCTCAAGCAGGCAAGTTTCTTGCAGACGCTTGGATCGGATATTCTTGTGACTTCTCGCGAGATATTTTACGTCTTGGTCTAGTCAACTTTATGTAACACTTCAGATGTCTTCCTTCCAAAATATCAATTGAAACCCATCCGGACTCGAAACAAATTGACTTTGTAAACAAGCAGCTTCATAAATTGAACGTTGACAAGATCGGTGATTATCAATACACACCACTATTTCTATTTCTTCGCGATTCAGAGCAGAAGGTGGTTGGTGGTTTGGACGGTTTTATGGGCTTAGGATGGCTTCATATCAGCACATTGTGGATTGCAGAGGAGTTAAGAAATTCTGGATATGGAAAAGCACTTCTCTTCACATCAGAGCAAGAGGCTGTTAAATGTGGCTGCTTTAATGCATATGTCTTTACTTACAGCTTCCAAGCTGTTGAGTTTTATCAGCACTTGGAATACGAGGTGTTTGGAGAGTTAGAGGATTTTCCTCCTGGACATCGTCGATACTTTTTGAAAAAAAGACTTACCAAAAGAGTCCTGAGTCCTGATTTTAAGTAGTCGTAGGGTAGGCAGTGCTTAAGTAAGTCGGCGATAAAAAACCTAATTATGTAAAGCTCGCCGGGGGAAGCTTCCCCCGGCAGACTTTACGTAAAGAAAAGTAAAGTTTGATAAAATTAGCTCGTAGTAAGCGCTGACTACGAACTTTCATTTATGCCGACTTACTTAGACAAATTATGGATACTAGAGATCCTATTGGGCAATGCCATACTCCTAAAACATAGAGGAACCTCTACCCACAAGCAGAAAAGACTTGCATATCTATCCGTAAGTTGATTGAGGTTAACAAGTGGGACTGTAGCTAGGATAGAAAATGATTATAAGAATATTTTATAAGGGTAGTATCACGGTAGCCATGAAGATAAATGCGACGACTATTCAGAATACTCTGTCAAACCAAATGCAGGAGAGTCTAGCAGAAGACAAAAATCAGGGGAAAGCAATTCTTACAGGTAATACTAAGGTCGGCGAAATTCCCGCAGGTGGTAGCGATCCAAATCACTTTGACATCTTAGAGGCGTGGTATCCTATCTATTATGTTGAAGACCTTGACAAGTTGAAGCTAACACCTTTTACACTACTGGACACAGACCTCGTTATCTGGTGGGATAGGAATGCATCCTCTTGGCGCGTATTTGAAGACAGATGCCCTCACCGCCTTGCACCTCTATCTGAAGGCAGAATTGCTGAAGATGGTTTATTGGAGTGTCCCTACCACGGTTGGGCTTTTTCCGGAGTAGGTAAGTGCGATCGCATTCCGCAGCAGAATCAGGGTGGAATAGCAGAACTTTCTCAAAGAGCCTGTGTAAAGTCACTACCCACGACAACCCGACAAGGACTGTTGTTTGCTTATCCCGGTAAACCGGAGAATGCAGAAAAAACAAGGGTTCCGAT
>JAQYWP010000358.1 GCA_029379285.1 Rhizonema sp. PD38 | reverse complement strand
ATGTTGTCAACCGACGTAAATGCTACCATCAGGCATTGTTGCTCCATCTAAATATGCATCATCCAGGTCTACACCACTTAAGTCCGTACCAAGAAGATCGGCGTACTTAAGGTCAGCATATTTCAGTTTAGTGCAATTCAAGTTAGCACCCCTGAGAACGGCACTCCTTAAATTTACACCACTCAGATCAGCACTACTCAAATTGATCCCACTTAAGTTGCAGCCCCCCAAGTTACAATCTCTCAAATTAGCACCCACTAAGCATGCATCTTTGAGGTTGGTATGAGTAAGGTCAGTTAGGCTTAAGTTTGCATGGTTGAGGTTAGTACTGCTAAAGTTAGTTTTTCTAAGGTCAGCATGACTGAGGTTGGCACCACTGAGATCAGTTTGGGCAAAGTTCGCATCACTAAGGTTGGCGCTGCTGATGTCAGCATCTATTAGGCAATTTGCTTCTAGTTCAGCACCACTGAGATTAGCATTAATTAGCTTTGCTTCACGCAGGTCTACCCACTTTAAATCAGCTTTCCTCAGTTCGGCATCAGTCAAGTCTACTTTCCTGAGATTCGCTCTAATTAGTTGTGCGTTATTTCAATCTGCATGGAGCGATCGCCACCTTGCTGATTTACTGCTGTTGGTATGATGGGCGGTGGTACGGGTATTGGAGCGGCGGCGGGTGCTGTTGGGGTAGATAAGCGCGAACGTGTCACAAGGGGCAAGTAGTATAAAAGCTGAGTTTGTAGTATGCGACAACATGGCTAAAACTCTTATTCTTTCCTTCCAACCTTGTGGTGATAAGGGGCAAATCAGCACGAAATACGTCTAGACGTTTTAATTGCAACAAAACTACAAAGCTTATACAGCGATACTTTCAGTCGATATTGCCCATGAGGGATTTTGTATTGAACTTGTGGAAAAGCTGCCAGAAACTCTGACTAGAGAAGTTTATTGGGAATTTCAGACATGGAAAATCGGGGAACAGCAATATTCTATGTCGAATAATAAACAGTACGGTGGGTATGAAGTGACATTAACTGAAGCGAAAAATTATATTTATAAGAGAAATAATATTTCTTTCTGAGAGTCGTTAGCAAAGGAACATAGTAATCAATACTTGACGGTTTCAACCTCGCCAACTCCTGATAATCCGTAATTTTGAGAATAGATAGACGAAAAAGATGAAAGTCCTCAATGCGAGGTGGATTGCAATGCCTGATAGATAGCTTCAGGATTCGCGGCAATCACCTTGAGGTACGCTTTAGCGGTCTGGTCTGGCTCGCTGCGTCCTTGCTCCCAGTCACGCAAGGTGCCAAGCGGGATATGGTAACGTGCTGCAAATTCCTCTTGGGTTAACCGCAATGCGCGGCGCATGGTTTTAACACGAGGAATACGCCTGGCGTTGCGTAATTCCGCTTCTGTCATAGGAAGCGCGTCAGGGTCGCTAACAGCCGCAGTATGAATTTCTTTCTCGGTCATGGGACGCATAGGCTGTTCGGGAAAGGGTCTTTCGCTACCATCAGGCAATACCTCAACCACCGTCCCATCCTTGTGCATTCTCGCGGTAATAATCGTTTCGTTCATGCTTCTCTGCCTTTCGGGCTGATATTAAACGGATACGCTCTCCCCGCTCGGTATAGGTTACATGTAGCAGTACCCCGTTACACATACCAATCAGGTTGATACGCTCCTCTCCATAGTTTTCACGCTCATCAAAGCGTTCTATGGCAAAGTGGTCGTCAAACGCTTTGACTGCCTGGGAAAAACTGACACCATGCTTCTGCCAATTGGCAATTGCCTTGTCATTGTCCCATTCAAAATTATCTGTATCACTCATATTGTACGGAATACCAGTAGTCTTGTCAATTGTCTACTGAAAACGCACCGCTTTCAAGAATACCCATTCCCGCGCTGTGTTTCCTTTTTTAAAAAAGAGAAACATGGCGCGGAGCTATCTGTAACCTTTGCATTTATAGCTTTTCTATATAATCTTTACAGAATTCGTTTAACAAATTTAAAACCGTATAAGGCTGTATAGCAAAGTGCTGTGTGCCAGTTACAACTTTATGATTGAAAGAGCAAAAGTTCTGTGGTCGATACCAAGCAATAAAGTCTTAGTGGTCTCCATTTGCGTCATTGCTAAAATTTTATACTCAAGTTTCTCTTCAACCACTTGTCAGTCTCACAAATCAATCTTGCTCTCACCAGTTGCTTGAGAAAGGGGGTGAGAAATTTTTATAAGAAATTTAACCACTTATTTTGATGGGTTTTCTTATAATTAGCATACCAGTTACAAACAGGGTAGAGGAGAATAATAAGAATGAGCCAGAAGCTGTAAATCGTTGGTAAATTGTATCCATAGTCTGTAGGTTTAAAACTGGAGATGATATACGGCAGAAAAATTGCTTTCAAGCCGTAATGAGGTAAAGCAAGCAGGATAGTAAATAGATGTATCAGCCAAATGTGGACAATATAGAAGAATAAGGGAACCTGACCAAATACCAAAAGGGGTTTGAGAAACCGAAATCTTTGACGTTCAAACAAGTAAAGTATTAGGATTGCTGGACCCAATGTCATCAACAAATAAAGTAATGAAGGAGGATATTTTTGACAGTTGATGAATGATAGTAAAGTGTGCGAAAAAGTAGGTTGGATTGACCAAGGATCAGGATCTCCGTAAATATTTTTGGCTCGGAGAATAATAAAAGCGAAGATTAGACTTAGTCCCAACCGTCGTAGCAACTGGAGTCGCTGAGATTTTTCAACAGAAAATATAGTTCCGAATGCATAACCCGTTGCCATCACCCCAATCCAAGGGATGAGGGTATATACAATGATAAAGCTTTTTCCTGGAAAGAGGGTTAGCATCTCTGGTTGGTGAAGTACTGCCCAAAGCCAATCCCATTCTCCTAGTTGTTTACCCTGTACATGGTCAAATAAATTGTGTCCAAATATGAGCAGGATTCCTATTGTCGCGATCGCACGAGTCGGAAGATAAATCAGCACGGCTAGCACAACCATCGACCAACCAATCGCCCAAAGTACCCCTGCACTAGAAAAACTGTATGTCGGATCGAATATCCATCCAAAACGTACTACCGTTAACTCGAGAAACACCAGCCACAGTCCACGAATAAAGAGAAACTTGGAAAGTTGTTTTTTATTCTGTCGGCGCTTATGAGAAAGATAGGCAGCAATACCAGCTAGAAAGATAAATGATGGCGCACAGAAATGAGTTATCCACCTACTCAGAAAAAGAGGAACGTTAGTCTGGGTCACGTCTGTTGGGCTAAAGTGGACATTGGAGAAAAAGTCCCGAGTATGGTCTAATGCCATCAGCACCATCACAAGTCCGCGCCACAAGTCTATGGACACGAGTCGCTTGCTGTGCAACCAATCGTGGCTTTCAATTTCACTGGTAGACACTCTCAAACTCATCTTTTTCGCTCCACTTTCTACATTTGAGACAAGTCCACAAAACCCGATCCACGCTAAAGCTCATAAAAATGCCGAAGTCTAAGCTTAAGTTTCCACAATAATGTTGCTACATTCTTAATAGATGTAAAGAAAGTTAACTGATGCACTTTTGAACTCAAGCTATTCCAATAGACGTTTTTGAGTTGCGGTAAACCGTTTTTTCTTCTCTTGTAAAACAGGTGGCGATCGCGATCTACTCTATAACTAGACGCATTTTTGCTGCTTAGAGTATGGCAAATGATGCCCTAAAGTTCTGCACTAGGAGAAGATCATGAAGCTAAAATGGTATTTATGGATTGCCCTGTGCCTGATTGCCCTCGCAGCCTGCGTGTTACCTGTTTATCCCCAACAATTTCTTCAACCTCACATAGGATATCAGGTTTCTACCTTGGGAGCTTTAAACGTTGGAGTATATGAGGGAGCTACAACAATAGCTGAGCTTAAACCTCATGGAAACTTTGGGCTGGGAACTCTTGAAGGATTAGATGGAAAGATGGTAGTTCTTGATGGCAGATTTTATCAAATCAGAGCAGATGGTGTTGCCTATCCTGTTACAGATAATTCTAAAACACCATTTTCTGCTGTTACATTTTTTTGGAAAGAGCAATCACTTCCTTTGACTCGACTTTTGACTTATCAAAAATTGCAACAGCAAATTGACGAACAGTTACCAACGTTGAACTTACCCTATGCAATCCGCTTACAGGGAACCTTCCCCTCTTTGAAAGTCAGGAGTGAACCTAAACAAACACCGCCTTATAAACCGTTAAACTTCTAGCAGTCATGGACGAGTCAAAATTAAACAGTTAGGCAGAACATTGAGCGATCGCCTATAACTGACGCAGTAAATCTAACTGACAAATCGCTGCCAAGTTTGTGATCGGCGATGTGTCGCTAACTATAATCACAGTAACCCCATTGATTGGAGTGTCCGCACATCGGATTGGAAGTCTTCTACATCATAGTTGATGTGTAAACCACGTTTAGCCAGTTCATGCTGGAATTCAATGACTGTGATTCCTGTCCAGGCTCGGACTTTACCACTGCTAATTCTACCTTGCTGATAAAGCAAGATAGCAATTTCTAATTTCAGTTCATCCTCGCTCATGTTTGATGCTCGGAAGATGTCATCGGGAATTATGAGACTCATAAGGGAAAACTCCATTGACACTCTCCACAGAAGACAGCCACGGAGACTCTTAAGACATTGCTGTCAAAATATCCCGTTTTACGTGGGTTGTGCTGGATAATCACGTTTGTCCTATAGGGCGTAGTGAGATGTCCGTAATGGTTATTTCCGCAGTAACTTTCTTCCAGTGCGGAAGTAGGTTTTAATGTTTTGTGGTAAATTTATACTGTACCACAAATTGCATTATTCTCGTTGATAGTTGGTCAAATTGAATGAGCTGACAAACTTTTTGGCTTTCAAGAAAGATTTTTGTGCAGATTACAAGCAATACATTCATTAGATTACCCCCAGGTCGCTTCATAACCTCTTCCGGCATTATTCACCAAAGCATTTACACGACCATAATGTTCCTCTGTCTTCCGCACCATATCAATGATAGACGCAAAATCGGTCTTGTCAATGGGAACAACTACACTATTGGGTAATTCATGAGAGATTTGTGCCAATTTTCCAACGCTACGAGCCGCTAAGACAACTTTGGCATCGGCACGAGCTAGAAGCTGAGCCGTAGATAATCCGATACCTGAAGAAGCACCACTAACAATAACGATACTATCTTTAATTTGCATAACCAACTCTCTATTTCTAATCAGAAGAAACTTAATTTGTAATTTGTCGCGATCAATTATTAGACCTCATTATTTTTTAGACTAATCAAAAGCTCTTTTAATTCGGTCAAAGAGTAGATATAAAAAGTCGCGTTATCTGCACGCGGCACTCCTGCCCGAAGAGTCTGCACTGTTCTGATGCCCAGCCGATTTCCCGCTTCGATTTCCGAATCTTGATTGTCTCCAACCACGAGTACTTCTGCCGATGTGAATTGGTGAGTATTCAGAATGCTCTCAAAAAGTCCCTGCTTACCCTTCCTGTGCGGCTCATCAATCGCATCTACATAGATGGCTGTAAACAATCGCTCCAAGCCTAGCGCCTTAATCTTGCTTTCCTGAAGAAGACGGAAGCCGGAAGTCACTAAAAAGCGCCGAATTGACAGTTCCGATAATATCGCCAGATCGCCATACCCATACATCGGTTCCTTAACCTCCGTCGTCGCAAATATTTTCCAACCTGCCGCAAGCATCGCTTCGGAAAACCCGTATTTAGTCGCCACCCAATCCAGAGGATGCCGCCAACAATCAGTGAACGCTTGCGAGAGCGTCTCTGAGGAGACGGTGCCGTGGTTTGCCCTACTGATTGCATCGAACGCAGGCGCAAAAAGCTGCTCTCCAACTTCGTTAGCCGCAGCCAAACAATTGTCCAAGTCTAAGATTAAGGCTTTTATCATTGAAAGTATGAAATTGGAATTAACAACCTATTTTACAGACGAACTACCAAATGAAACAAACGAGTTATTAGTCGATTAATAAGCCTCTAGTATGATTGCTAGACATTAGTTAGGCGTGTTCTATTCCGTATACGCGGAGTAAGCGAAGCTCGTAGCCGTTGCCAGGTGACTACCGAGATATAAGTGACGAAGGCTAGGGTACTGATGACAAAACTGACTGGGTAGGAGGCGTAGAAACCAACGGTTAAACCGAGCCAGGTAAAAGTTAGTGCGAGTAAGGCAGAAAGTACAAGTGCTACCATTGGGCGAGTCACCAGTCGCTGAGCGATCGCCGCAGGTGTAATCAGCAGGGCGGAATTCAACAGAGAGCCTACAGCCGGCACTGCTTCAGCCAAGCTCAGCGCCACCAAAACTAGGAAGATCAAACTCAGAATTCGCACTGGTACACCACGCGCTAATGCTACATCGGGATCGAGGGAAGCAAATAGTAGGGGTCGGGCGATGATTAGCAGTGCGACAATGATTCCCAAGCCGATTATGGCAACCTGCTGCGCCTGTTGTGCTTGTAGACCAAAAAGTGAACCGAAGAGATATTTAACACCGAAAGTACCATTGGCACCACTGGATTGTGTGGTGTAGATACTCAAGAACAGTGCCCCAAGTCCCAGTACCCAAGCCAGTACAGTGCCAACTACCACGTCGTTTTCTCGCACTCGTGTACCTAAAACACCTAGTAAAAGTGCGACTAGGGTTGTTGCTCCAAATAGTCCAATGAGCGGATCAAGACCGATCACGGCAGCAGCTAGTGCTCCTGTGAAGGTGACATGACCAAGTGCCTCGGTGGCAAAAACTAGATTACGCAGTACAATAAAGTAGCCAACTAATCCAGCGACGATAGACACCGTAGTACCCGCAATGAAAGCGTAACGCATGAAATCCAGGCTGAGCATCTGGTGAATATCAGAAATCAGGTCTAGCGAGAAGGGCTGAATATCTGATAGTAATATCGACTCAATCATATTTTTTATCCGAAGACCCCTTGCCGCTTGGACAACCTTCGCCTATCGAACATAGCACGCCCAACCTGAAATAGGCGCACTAAAATATAAGTTCCGAAAGCCAAGCCGGTGATGAAGAATCCGACAGGATAAGGTGTGAAGTATGCTATGGCCAAACCAGCCCAAGTGAAAAACAACGCCAGGAAAATGGACAGTCCAACAGCGATGCCTGGGCGGGAAGTGAGTTGTTGTGCGATCGCCGCCGGCGTAACTAGTAGCCCAAAGATTAGCAGCACCCCCACAACCTGCACCGATTGCGCCACAGCAAAAGCTAGCAAGATAAGAAAGGCATAGTCGAGGAAGCGCACAGGCACGCCACGGGCATCAGCTACATCTGGATCGATGGAGGCAAACAACAAAGGTCGCGCGATCGCGATTAACCCGGCTAATGTCACCACCGTCGTGAGTACGATGAGATGTACATCTATATCACTAATGCCTAGTACAGATCCAAACAGAATTGCGTAGATATTTTCTGTATAAGAATGCGATAGTTGCAGGAACAAGATACCAAGTCCCATAGAGAAAGTCTGAATCGTGCCGATACCGATCCCATGTGCCCACGATGTTTGGACGCGTCGTCCCCCCAATAGCCCAATTCCGAGCGCCGCACCAATACAGGAAACGAGCAAGCCCACAATCGCCGATCCACCGAAGAGCAGCGCACCAGCAGCACCAGCAAAGCCGACGTGAGCCAGCGTATGCCCAGCAAAACTTTGAAAGCGAAGGACCATAAAGTATCCCACGCTCCCGGCAATCAGTGCAATTAGCATCCCTACAGTGAAAGCATTCTGCATAAAGTGGTAAGCAAAAAGCTGTTGGAAATCAGAGACGAGATTCCATGATAATTGAACATCAGATGCTAACATGTGAGTGACCGTGATGGTTGTGAGGATGATACGTGACCGACTCCGGCTG
Organism: Rhizonema sp. PD38; assembly: GCA_029379285.1. Taxonomy (GTDB): domain Bacteria; phylum Cyanobacteriota; class Cyanobacteriia; order Cyanobacteriales; family Nostocaceae; genus Rhizonema. The sequence continues at coordinate 38 of JAQYWP010000358.1, read as the reverse complement.
ACCAACGACAATCAACCGCCCATTTTGAGTACGTAGCA
>JAQYWP010000357.1 GCA_029379285.1 Rhizonema sp. PD38 | reverse complement strand
GTATAAGACTGCTAACGGTTATTAAGGTTAAATTAAAATGTTTAGCTCTAAAAATTCTTCTTGGAAAACTTTCGTGCAGATTGCTGTGGTAGTACTGGGCTTGACGGCAACTCCCAAGCTACTGATATTTTTGCCATCAACTCTGCTTGAACCCGTTTTTGCCCAATCTGAGACGCCAAGTCCCATCCCGCTTCCCACATCACTACCTAGTGGCACAACGGTGAAAGTTGACGGCTCGAGCAGCATGAAGGTTATCAATGAAGCTTTGAGCAAACAGTTTGAACAAAAGTATGCGGGTACTAAAGTTGACTTGGCATCGAATGGAACTGATAAAGCATTAGCAGCGATACAGCGAGATGATATCAATATCGCAGCAGTCGGACGTCCGCTTACCGATCAAGAGAAGGCTAAAGGACTTGTTGCCACTCCTGTAAGTCGGGAAAAGATTGCTATAATCGTTGGCTCAGATAATCCATTTCAGAAAAACCTCACCTTCGAGGAATTTTCCAAGATGTTTCGAGGCGAGATTACCGACTGGTCCCAGGTAGGAGGCGCTCCAGGTAAGATTAGATTTATTGACCATCCGGATTATAGCGATACGCGGCAATCCTTAAGCACATACGATATTTTCAAAAAAGCCCCATTTAAAACTGGAGCTAACGCAACTAGGCTAACTGAAGATGACACTGTAGCCATTGTGCGGGAACTCGGTAAGGATGGAATTAGTTATGCGATCGCAGATCAAGTGATCAACCTGCCGAGTGTTCGGGTTATCCCCATGCATAAAACCATGCCTAACGATCCCCGATATCCTTACTCGCAACCTCGAAGTTATGTCTACCGCAAGGAAGCTGCCAAGCCAGGAATACTCGCCTTTTTGGGCTTTGCAACTTCAGCATCGGGACAGGAAATTGTTGCGGCTGCCAAACAGCAAGAAGCTGAGGCGGTGCGTCAATCTGTAGCAACTCCTCCCAGTGCGGCAACTGCACCTGCTGCAACTTCTATTTCTACGCCTACAACTGAGGCTGCACCTGCTGTTAATAGTAGTGCAACAACAAAAGACAAAGGAGGATTTCCTTGGTGGTTGCTCTTGCTAGCAGGAATTCCCTTATTGGGATTACTTTGGTGGTTACTGTCGAGACAAGACAGAACAGCCTCAGAAGATTCTCGGACACCAAAAACTCCTTCTCCCAGCACAACAGGCGCTGGTACGCTTGAACCTGCAACTGGTGGAAATACAGTCATCCCACCGGCAGGAACTGGTATGATGACTCCTTTGGTGACAGAAGAGATCAATACTTCCTCAGTTAATCCAGAAACACCGACTGTGATACCAGAGACACAGATCGGGGCAAATATACCACCAGTACAAGACACTCCGGTAGCTCCTAAAACACCGAATGTGATTGCTACGGAGACGCAGATAGGGGCAAATACCTCAGTACAAGACACTCCAGTAGCTCCAATAATTCACGATTCTACGCCTTCAATAGGAAATGCCGTCGGAATTGCAGGGCTTGCGGCTGGGGCGATCGCTGGAGGTGCGGCGTTGGCAGGGCGACACAAGAGTCAAATTACCTTAGAACTGCGTAATTCTACTGAAGCTTACGCACAGTGGGAAGCACCCCAAGCACATCGAGAGGCAGCTAAACAGCAGGGAGGAAGGCAATTCCAGTTGCGGATTTACGATGCAACAGGTATTGACATTGAGTCTCAACCTGCCCATAGTACGCAGTCCTATAACTGCGACGAATCAAGTGAAGATCTGCTGGTGCTAATCCCTAAGCGCGATCGCGACTACATAGCAGAGATTGGCTACGTCACGACTTGGAATCATTGGTTGATACTTGCCACTTCAAATCCAGTCCGAGTGCCCTCAACATCAGAATCAATTGCAAGGATGACAGAGGATGTGCCAGTAAGTGATACTGACATCCCCACAACTGTAGGGGCTGCGGCAATTACTGAGAATTCTGTATTAGAAAACATAGGTAATGTGGAAGGGCGGCACGGGAGTCGTATAACGTTAGTACCCCACCATAACCGGGAAGCTGATGCTGTATGGGAAGTTTCCCAAGCAGACAGGGAAGCTTATCGGCAGGAAGGACAGAAATTTCAGTTACGGATTTACGATGTCACCAGCATTGACTTGAATACGCAAAGAGCCCACAACATGCAGTCTTATGACTGTGACGAATTGAGCCAACAGCTACGGGTACCCATCTACAGAAGCGATCGCGACTACGTGGCAGAAATTGGCTACGCGACTCCTGACGCTCAGTGGTTGACACTTGCCCGCTCAAATCCAGTTAGAGTAAACTCAACATTACAAACAGAAGAAACTTCTGTAGTCGATACACCTTTTAGTATCGATACCGAACCGAATACAACGGCAACAGACATCTATACTCCAACCACAGCGATACCTGCGGGAATGACTGGGGCTGCTCTAGCAGGAGGCACAGCGTCTTCCCCTGTGCAATCACATGGAAGTCGCATCAGATTAATCCCCAATTCCTTAGGGGAAGCAGATGCCTTGTGGGAAGTACCGCAAGCAGATAGAGAAACAGCGTTACAGCAGGGAGCACAGCATTTTCAGTTGCGGATTTACGATGTCACGGATATTGACTTAGATACCCAACCTGCCCACAACGTACAATTTTACGACGACTGTGACGAATTTAGCCAACAACGACACGTACCAATCTATGTGAGCGATCGCGACTATGTGGCAGAAATTGGCTATGTCACTGCTGGAGGTGAATGGTTGTCACTAGCCCGCTCTAACCCAATGTGGGCGCTCTCAATGTCAAAGACACAGGAAAATACTGTAGCTTTAGACACCTCTTACCTTCCTGAATCCGAACCAAATGTATTAGGAAGCGCCACTTTCATTGATACGGGAATCGGTGACGGATTGCACGAAAGTCGCATCGCTTTAGTACCTCGCCACGCAGGGGAAGCAAATGCTGTGTGGGAAGTATTGCTAAGAGAGAGAGAAACGGCGTTACAGCAGGGAGGACAGCATTTTCAGTTGCGGATTTACGATGTCACGGATATTGACTTAAATACGCAACCTGCCCACGACGTGCAATTTTACGACGACTGTGACGAATTTAGCCAAGAGCGACACGTGCCTATTTATAGAAGCGATCGCGACTACGTAGCAGAAATCGGCTACCTAACTTCTGACAATCAGTGGTTGATACTTGCCCGTTCCAACCCCTTGCGAGTGCCTTCTTTGGGAGCAGAAAGTCGTCTTACTAGACGGGATGGCTGTAAAATTCAACATCTTGCCGTTCATAGTCGCAATCACTGCTACCGACTGGATGATGCACAGATGAGAAACCTTCAGGAAACAGCAGTCTCCAAAACTCTAGAACCCGGAATCTATGTGGTGCGGATCAAGGATGGTAACTTTGCCTATGGAATGGGAAGTCAAATGAGGCAGCCAATTGTCCTACTATGGATTTATGGTGGAAGATTTATCAATAAAAAGACGAATACTCCGGTACAAGCAACTTGGTCAACGTTAAACGCATATGACGATACACTGACGTTGGAAGTTTTGGAGACAACAACGCTTTGTGCCTTTTTCTTAGATACTTATGTTGATGATAACCATGAAGAACTCACTCTCTCTGTGATTCGACTTTACTCGAATGTTTCAGCCAACTCATAGCAGTCGCTATTTTACTCTAGAGACGTTACATGTAACGTCTCTAGATTTTTGCTCCGGCTAAATCCGCCAAGCCTTGAACCAGCGATCCACAACAGTGTTGAATAATTTTTTTGCTTGATGCTTGCGCTGCCACTTTCGGAAAGCTACTTCGTAGTCTTCGCCTGATGTGTGATAACTGTTCCAGCCATCAAGACAAACAGCTAGTCCCCAAAAGAGCAAAATGTACAGTGCCCAAGAAACTCCACCGCTACTCAACAGGTTTACGAGCAACAAAACACTGTTAATAATGACATATCTGCCCAAACGCTTCTTGAATTTACTGCGTCGGTAAGTGTTGAAAGTCAAGCGCTGTTGCATTTCTCCTTGTTGCGCCAACCAATCGCTTTCGGCTATTTTTAACGAATCTAGAGAAATCTCTAGTTCTGAAGCAATTTCCAGCAACTGTTCGTAGGAAAACTCTTTGTTTTTGTCATCAGCTTGACGTGCGATCGCCAAGTGTAGAATTTGCTGTACATCATCTTGACTATAATAACGAGTTGTTTTAGTTTCAAATACTGTCATAATTCTGTCTCTTATATTACTTTTTATATATCCAACAGATGCTCTACAATCATGACACTGGGAATAGTTAGCTGATTCGGAGCTATCCCTACACTAGCAAATTTAGCGGGTAGAGAAAGTAATTAATTATTAACCAAGCCGATTTTGGGTTATACGCAGAAATTGAAGAGCAAATTTATTCTTTGGACAAGATAAAATCTAATCCATATTCCAAAAGAAGTCAGATACCTGGATTCATCCTTGAGGACAGTTTATTATCTAGAATTTGCCTCCTCACCAGATTTATCCTTGAGAAAAATCCGCACATCCAAAATACTTTCATAGTGTTCAGGACAAACTCAATGACTATAGAAAACGGTCTTATCCTTACCCTATCCGTTGATATTGGTGGAAGTGGCATTAAGGTGATGCTTTTAGATCCTCAAGGTAATCCCTTAACGAAAAGGGCAAGAGCGGAAACACCTCGACCTGCCAAAATAGAGGTGGTTATTAATACAATTGTCACCTTAGCAGCTACTCAAGAAGAGTTTCATCGTGTTTCCGTCGGGTTTCCTGGTGTAGTGCGTTCTGGAGTTACGGAAACAGCAGTAAATTTAGATCCAGAATGGATCGGGTTTGATTTGGCAACGGCATTGTCAGAGCGTTTAAACAAACCTGTACGGGTGATTAATGATGCTGATATGCAGGGGTTGGGAGCAATTTCTAGCAAGGGGGTAGAATTGGTAATTACGCTAGGTACGGGTTTTGGCTCGGCTTTATTTATGGATGGGAAACTGGTACCGAACTTAGAAATGGGGCATCATCAATTTCGCAAAGAGGAAACTTACGAAGAACAGTTAGGACGTGCCGCTTTGGAAAAACAGGGTGAGAAAAAATGGAACAGGCGTTTAGAAAAGGCGATCGCATCGTTGCAACATCTGTTTAATTACGATTATCTTTACATTGGTGGCGGTGAAGCGGAAAAAGTAAAAATCGAGTTGCCGCCAAATGTGAAGATTATCCCGAACGTAGCTGGTTTACTGGGAGGGATTACTTTGTGGCGAGACTAATCTAACGGCACTTCCTATCATGTCCGGAAAATTAACCTTAATACCAGACAATCCCACTCCGCTCCTTACTGTGCTTTGTCCCCCTCCCCGCAAGCGGGGAGGGGTTAGAGGTGTGGTTCTTTTTTTGCGGGTGATTTTCTGGACATGATATCAATAGTCCTGCCATCAGCTAATACCCAAACCTATTACTTCATCCTTACGAAAGATGTGCAAATGCTTAATAAAGCTTAACACAGGGAAGAATAGGGTATGAATGATAAATCATGCAATTAAAGCCAATTAATCAACAAGTAGTAGCCATCGTTGGAGCTTCCAGTGGTATAGGACGAGACACAGCCTTAAAGTTTGCCCGTCGTGGTGCAAAGGTAGTCGTTGCGGCTCGGAGCTCTTCAGGGCTATCATCCTTAGTAGCGGAAATTCAAAGCTTCGGTGGTGAGGCTATAGCTGTCGTCGCTGATGTCAGTGATTTTAATCAGGTGAAGGCGATCGCTGAAAAAACAGTGGTACATTACGGACGACTCGATACCTGGGTTCATACTGCTGCTACAGGTGTAATCGCTCGTTTTGAGACAATCACACCTGAGGAATTTCAAAGAGTCATTGATGTCACCTTAATGGGACAGGTGTATGGTGCAATGGTAGCACTGCCCTATCTCAAACAACAGGGACGTGGGGCACTCATTCATGTTTCTTCGATGGAGGGTAGGCGCAGTTTACCGCTTCAAAGTCCCTATAGTACTGCCAAGCATGGTTTAGAGGGTTTTTTGGAAGCATTGCGTGTAGAGTTACAACACGAAGGATTACCTATTAGCGTCACGTCCATACTACCTTCAGTCATCAACACACCTTACTACAATAATGTGCGCACTAAGCTGGGAGTTAAGCCTACAGGAATACCACCTTATTATCAACCAGGTTTAGTGAGCGAGGCCATTCTCTACACTGCTGAACATCCAACTCGTGATTTCATTGTTGGAGATGTGGGTAGAATGTTAGATTTATTACAACGTTTCTCGCCAGAGTTAGTAGATTCACTGCTTGCCCTGATTGGCTTTGAGGGACAGCGTACCAATGAACCGAAGTCTGAAGTTGGGCCAGACAATCTGTTTGCTCCAGTTCCAGACCACGATAAAGTGGAGGGAGACTTTGGCAACCTAACAATTCCCAGTATCTCTGATTGGGTGGAAATGAATCCAGCAATCAAGTGGGGTGCTTTAGCTGCGGGATTGGGCATCGCAGCATTTTTAGGAGCGTGGCAGGCGCAAAAAGACGTTTAATTCCTAATTTCTTTTGAAAAAGTGAATTTACTCCGCCTGTTTTAGGGAACTGGACAGTTGATCGTCTTAGAATCTAAAACGACTTGCAGAAAAGAAAATGCAGATAATGGAACACAAAACAGTGCAGCAACATCCTAGACTAGGTACGGAAGTACTGCAAGATTGCAATCTCATGGAACTTACAGAACAACAAGTACATGAGTTTAAAAAATCTCTTTGGGAACACGGTGTTGTTTTCATCAGAAAACAACATCTGACTGCATCACAGTTAAAGGAATTTGCCAAACAAACGTTTGGTGATGTAACGCTTGGGAGTCAGCCTAAACCCAATGACCCCGAAATCGATCTAGACTTACAAAGTTCAGGTGTCTTTATTTTAGGAAATCCCAAAGGTTATACTGAGAAAATCCCAGATAAGTTTGCTTGGCAATGGCATCATGACAAGGATCACTTACCATTCACAGAAGGACTGGATATGAATGCTCTGTATGTGGTGATGCTTTATGGAATAGAAATACCAGAACAAGGAGCCGATGGACAGCCTCACACGACTGCATTCCTCGACATGATCGAAGCCTACAACAACCTCGAACCAGAACATCAGCGACAATTAGAAACCACATCTATGTATCATCAGTCACCAAGAATTCTTAAGTCTGGGGAAGATGTGCCGATGAAACTGCATCCAATTGTATCGACCCATAAAGTAACTGGGCAAAAAGGATTATATCTTGGTTCGGACACAGCCATTCCTGTTGGTATGGAGAAATCACCAGACTCCGCAAAACAGTTTTGGCAAGAATTGTTTCAAACAGTTCTGGAGCGTACACCCGCTTATGCTCATGTTTGGCAGGCGGGTGATATTGTTTTTTGGGACAACTCGCAAGTCATGCACGCAGGCATTCCATATAATTCTAACAAGCATAAGCGCGTCGCCTTACGTCTCGGAGTTGTAGACAACACCTATGAATTACAGGGTGAGAGCACTCCTCGTCATGTAAGCGTTCACACACGCCCAACACCCAACGCTCCACTCTTAAGCAAAAAATCATAGGGCTTTTGATTTGGGATGCTTGCCTTATTCGGTGGAGTTTAGACTAGTCAGGAGTGCGAAACCCGAAATCTTTGTGGGGATTGGTATACATTAAATTTTTTTACCCTATTCCCCACCATCCGCAACAATGATGAATTCAGTTTTTTGCCTTTTCCTAAACATCGAACTCACGTTAGATTAAGCGTAAATTTTCCTGTAAAGATCGGTAATATCATGTCCGGTTGAATACTTATAATTCTTACTGACGCGCAAACGTGGAAAAACAGAGAATATTTATTACTGGAGTTTGGACTAATCCGGGTTCAACCAGCAATTAACAAGCAGGGGCAGGAC
>JAQYWP010000356.1 GCA_029379285.1 Rhizonema sp. PD38 | reverse complement strand
ATTGGCACTGGTTGCAGATTGCTGTCTAGGATGTATACTTGCGTGTTGGCGATCGGGCGGCCTATGGAGGTGCTCCTGTGGAGATCAACATATCTTGCTACAGTGGCACAGACAGTCGCTTCTGTTGGTCCGTAGGCGTTAAAGAAGTTTCTGCCAGCAGACCAAAGTTTCATCAGTTCCACTGAACAAGCTTCTCCTGCCACAATCATTGTTTGCAGTGTCGGGAGTGCCAAAACAGGCAGAACAGAGAGGGCGGATGGTGGTAGCGTGACATGGGTAATACCATCATCGCGTAATCGCTGAATTAACGGCATCCCTGGCAGTAGATCCGCTTTTGTTCCCAGGTACAGTGTTGCTCCCGACCCCAGAGCCATGACGATTTCCGAAATAGAAGCATCAAAACTGAGCGAGGCAAACTGGAGAATACGATTTTCAGGATGCAAGCCAAAAGTTTGAATCTGAGCTTGAGCTAAGTTGCAAAGTCCAGTGTGCGTAACCATCACACCCTTGGGTGTCCCTGTAGATCCGCTCGTGTAAATCACATTCGCCAGATCAAAAGCCCTCACCCCACTCATCGGGTTCTGCTGGTAGTTTTGGGTGCTTTTTTCCCCTAAGTCGTCCAAACAGAACACTTGAGCGCGATGCTCAGGTAGCCTCAGAACAAGTGAGTGTTGGGTCAGCAGCAGCGAAACAGCTGCATCTTCTAGCATAAACGAGAGCCGCTCAATAGGATACTCCGGGTCAAGGGGTACATAAGCACCACCTGCCTTGAGAATCCCCAACAGTCCCACCACCATCTCCAATGAGCGCTCCACACAAATACCTACCAATACCTCCGGTCCAACACCTAAGGAGCGCAAGTAATGTGCCAATTGATTCGCCCGACAGTTCAACTGCTCATAGGTCAGTTGTTGATTTTCATACACCACTGCCACTGCCTGAGGGGTGAGCTCTGCCTGTGACTCAAATAAAGAATGGATACACTGATTAGTCGGATACTCCACAGTGGTGGAGTTCCACTCTACCAATAACTTTTGAAGCTCAACTTCGCTCAGCAGGGTCAGAGCGGAAATTGGCTCTATCGGATTAGCCACAATTCCCGTCAGCAATGTCTGGAAATGCCCTGTCATCCGCTCAATCGTGTCCGCATCAAACAAATCAGTGTTATACTCCCACACCCCTACCAGTCCAGCTTCAGTATTCTCCATTGATAAGGTCAGATCAAACTTTGCCGTTGTGCTTTCTATTACCAATTGACTCATAGTCAACTCAGGAACCTCCACAAGAGACTTAGGAGCATTTTGGAGGACAAACATCACTTGGAACAGAGGTGTATGGCTTAAGCTCCGTTGTGGCTGCAATGCCTTTACCAACTCCTCAAATGGCAAGTCTGAATTAGCATAAGCTTGCTGCATGAGTTTCCGCACTCGACTCAGCAACTGCTCAAAACTGGGATTGCCTGATAAATCGGTACGGAGCACTAAAGTGTTGATAAAAACGCCAATTAAACTTTCAATTTCCAAGCGATTGCGGTTAGCAATGGGCGTACCGACTACAATGTCATCAGAGCCTGTATAGCGGTAAAGTAAGACATTAAAAGCTGACAATAGCGTGACGAACAAGGTAACTCCTGATCGCCTACTGAAATTGACAAGCGCTTCACTTAGGTCAATTGAAAGTGGCACATATTGGCGTGTTCCCCGGAAAGTTTGAATGGCAGGTCTTGGTCGGTCTGTAGGTAATTCTAGTAAGGTAGGAGCGTTTTTGAGTAGTTGCGTCCAGTAATTAAGCTGCGTTTGGAGTACCTCTGTTCGCAACCAATGCCGTTGCCAAATAGCAAAGTCGGCATACTGAATTTGTAGCTCAGGTAGCTTTGGGGACAAATCATTGCAAAGGGCTGAGTAAATGGTTGATAACTCTCGCATAAATACGCCCATTGACCAACCATCGAAGACAATGTGGTGTACTATTTGTAGTAAGACGTCTTCTACTTCTGTGAGTTTAAGCACACACACTCGGATTAAGGGAGAGCTAGCGAGGTCAAAGGGTCGAATAGCTTCTGCTTTAGCTGATTGCTGAAGAGCGATTTCTCTTTTCTCATCAGATAGCTCTGTTAGGTCTACTACAGGTACACTCAAATTTAAGCTTTCAGCAATTATCTGAACTGACTGCCCGTCACAGCTTCGGAAGTTGGTACGTAATGCTTCGTGACGAGCGATAATCTTGTTGAGGCTTTGCTCTAACGCCACGATATTTAGGTGACCATGAAGTCGCAGAGGGGCTAGTTCGTTGTAGAAAGGGTTATTTGGTTCTAACTGGTTCAATAACCAGATTCGTTCTTGGGCAAAAGACAGAGGTAAGTTCTGAGTGCGCTCAAGTTTCACAATGGATAAGTCAGTATCGGTAGCGATACTTTCGGGACGCTGCGCGAAGGCTAACGCATTGTTCTGTTGTAGCAACAAAATCAGTTCTGCTTTATGCTTAGTTAATAACTCACGAGTTTCTAGTGTCAATACTCCTTTTGGAGCATTAACACGTAACTGTTCACCTTCAACCCACAACTTGACACCCTGCTGGGAAAGTTCAGTTACAAATTGCTTAAGATTCATATAATTATTACCTCCATATCGTCACATAATTTGTAATGTGCAATTAAAAGCTATTTGATGTAGCTCATATTGCTATTTCTTCTCTATCAATGAAACCTAGGTTAATATCTGTTTCTATTTTTTGTTTCTCTAGGTTTGTTGCTATTTCAGCTATTGTGGGAGACTCAAACAAACTGGCTACAGAGAATTGGATAGAAAAAATGTTTCGTAGTCGGGACATAATTTGAACAGCTATTATGGAATCTCCTCCCAATTCAAAAAAGTTGTCATGGATTCCCACCTGCTTAATTCCTAACAATTCTTGCCAGATATCGGCAATTTTTTGCTCAACTAAATTGAGAGGAGCCACATAGGAATTTGGCAAATTAGGTCTTGAGTGAAGTGTAGATAAGTTTTCTAGCTGAAAATTATTTGGTTTTGCTGGAGATGCAATTTTGAGCCATTGGTTAATCCTAGCTTGTAGAGATCCAGTTGAGACAATCACCTGGTTGCTTTTCCCCCAAGATAGAATCCGTTGAAATGCCTGTACGCCTTCTTGAGGTGCGATGCCTGCGCCGGACTGCGCCAACGCAAATTCAGCCAAACTTCCTCCAAAAGAAGTACTTTGTTGATTTTGAGCCTGTAATTCCCAGCTATCCCAGTTAACGCTGATCCAGAGAACAGAGCTGGTTTGATGACGTTGTCCAGCAAAAGCATCCATGAAGATATTTGCTGCTGAATAGGCAATAAACCCTAATCCTCCTAAAACTGATGACAATGAAGATAGCAATAAGCAAAACTCAAGCTCTTTCTCCTCCTGAAGAACTTTTTTTAGTACTAATAGTCCGTTAATTTTTGGTTTAAATTGCTGCTCGCACTCTATATAAGATGTTTGTTCAATAGTACGAAATGTCATTTCTCCGATATTTCCAGCAGCATGAATCACTCCGTGAATCACCCCAAATCGCTTTTTAGTTCTGGCGATCGCTATTTGCATTTGTTGTTGATTTGCTACATCAGCGATGATCACCAACACCTCGGCTCCTAGTTTTTCAAGTTCCTGAATTTTGCGGATTTTGCGACTAATGCTATCTTGATCATCATGAGTAGAGAGCCATTGTTCCCACTCTTCTGGTGGAGGAAAAGCTGAACGACCGATCAGGATCAGTTTAGCCTGTAGCGTCTCGGCTAGGTGTTCCGCCAATACAAGACCAATACCTCCCAGTCCACCTGTAATTAGATAAACTCCCCCTTTTCTTAACCGGACTTCTTGAGATTCATCTAATTGGATTGGCTCAAAGGTTTGTGTCCAGCGGTGAAAACCACGGTAAGCAATAGCCTGATCGGCAGATTTAGCTTTTATTTCTTCTAGCAACTGGTCTATAATTTTCTGTTCTTGCGAACTTCCTGATTCAGGGACAATAACATCAATATGGGAACAGCTAATATTAGGATATTCTTGCGAAATTACTTTAATAGGTCCAAGTATGGTTGCTTTCTCTGGAAACAGTACCTCAACCCCTATCACTTCTTGCACATTGTTAGAAATGACCGCAATTTTTACCTCATGAGTAACATTTTGTTTGCCAAATGCCTGAGCAAGAAATAGCAAACTGTAAAATCCTAAATCTAAAGCTTGGTCAATTCCTGAAAGTTCTGATGATACTTGAGTTTTATCAGTAAGACTCCATAAATGAACAATGCTTTGAGGAATGCTTTCACCAAGTTCTGCTAACAGAGTTTCGTAATCTTTGGGTTGTTTAGGATTCAGGGTATATGAGCCTTGATTCTCTTTTCTAAACGAGTCTCCTACCTTGACAATAATCACTTTTTGATAGTTTTGCTGTAGTTGTTTTGCAACTTGAGAACCTAAGTTGCACTCACTCATAAATAGAAGAACGCTGCCAAGTGATTCCCCTAGTTGATGTGGAAGAAGTGGAGATCTTCTCCAAGATGGGATATAAAACCAATCGGCGATCGCAGTTTTTTTACTGAGTGTTACTTGAGACGAAGAGGCATCTTTTTTTGGTGCCTCAATCCAATAACGTTGGCGCTCAAAGGGATAAGTTGGTAAGGGAAGACGATAATACTCCTCCTGACTATAGAATCCAAACCAATCTACTTTCACCCCAGCCAGCCAAAGTTGACCGAATGTAGTAAATAAAACATGATGATCAGATTTTTCCTCTCGAGGATGACGTACCGAAGTCAATATTGTTTGTGCGGCTGCTTTGTCTGGATGCCTTTTGGCTAATGTCGTCAGTGTGTTTCCAGGCCCCACCTCTAGTAAAATTTGCTCAGGTGTTGTCAATAATTTCTCTACACCAGAGGCAAACAGCACTGTAGAACGTAGATGTTGAACGTAGTAGTCAGAATTTGTGGCTTGTGTAACTGTAATCCAAGTACCAGTCAGGTTAGAGATATAAGGAATTTTGGGAGAATTTAAGGTAACTTTTTTGACTCGCTCACTAAATGCCACTAACATTGGTTCCATCATTTGGGAGTGGAAGGCATGATTCGTATGCAGACGGCGACATTCAATACCTTGAGCAGCTAGCTGATTTTGTAGTGCATCTACTGCGGCAATCGAACCAGAAACTACGCACTGCAAGGGTTGATTAATCGCGGCTAGAGAAAGTTCCAACCCTAATAGGGATTTAACCTTGTCTTCGGGCAGGGGAACAGAAAGCATTGCCCCGCGCTCGAGTTGCTGCATCATCTGTCCGCGTGCTGCTACTAGAGATAAGGCATCTTCTAAGGAAAAGACTCCTGCCAGAGTTGCTGCTACATATTCGCCAATACTGTGACCGATCGCCGAAGTTGGATGCACTCCCCATGACTGCCACAATTTAGCTAGGGCGTACTCAATCACAAAAAGAGCAGGCTGAGACATTGCTGTCTGTTGAAGTTGCTTCGATGCTTCATCAATCTTTTCCTCACTAGGGTAGATAATATGACGCAAGTCAAGCCCCAATTGAGGTTTGAGAATTTCTGCACAATAATCAACTTGTTCTCGAAATACTGTCTGGGTTTGATAAATTTCCCGTGCCATGTTGATATACTGAGAACTTTGACCGGGAAACATAAAAACAACAGACCGTTCTGTAATCTCCGTATAATTGGTAAAAACTTGTTTTGGATCTAGGCTACTCAGAGCTTTGACAGCATCTTCTAGTTCGTGACAAATTAACATCCGTCGATAATTAAAACCCCGGCGACCACTATTGAGAGTATAAGCGACATCACCTAAGTTAAGTTCTGGATGCTCTTTTAAATGCGTAATTAAATTAATTGTTGTTTCCTCAAGCGCATTCTCACTTTTAGCCGACAGACACAACAGTTGATAACTTCTCCCCTGCTCAAGAGCTCCCCTGCTCACGCCAGTCGCCTCAAGTCGGGAAACCCGCCCACTGCGCTGGCTCCCCTGCTCAAAAACAGGGGCTTCTTCTAAAATCACATGAGCATTAGTACCCCCGATCCCAAAAGAACTAACCCCAGCACGGCGAGGGAAGTTATTTGTTTTCCATTCGCTCAGGGTTGTATTGACATAAAAAGGACTGTTGGCGAAATCAATTTTGGGTGATGGTGTCTCAAAGTGCAAACTAGGAGGCAGCATTTTATGTTGCAATGCTAAGACAGTCTTAATCAAACCTGTGACACCTGCTGCTGTATCCAAATGTCCTAAGTTGGTTTTTACTGAACCAATAGCGCAGAAACCTTTTTTCTCAGTACTTTGAGTAAAAGCTTGAGTTAAAGCTGCGATTTCAATCGGATCTCCTAAAGGTGTAGCAGTGCCATGAGCTTCAATATAAGAAATTGTTTCAGCATCTACACCAGCTATAGCTTGAGCTTCGCCAATCACTGCCGCTTGACCACTCACACTAGGAGCAGTGTAGCCCACTTTCGTCGCCCCATCATTATTGATCGCCGAACCTTTAATAACTGCATGGATGTGATCGCGATCGGCGATCGCATCCTTTAATCTTTTCAAAACAACAATCCCGACACCGCTACCGCCGATAGTACCTTGTGCTTTAGCATCAAAAGTACGGCAGTGTCCATCGGGAGAAAGGATCATTTCCTCTTGATACAAATAACCTGTTTTTTGGGGAACGCTGAGAGCAACTCCACCAGCTAAAGCCATGTCACATTCACCATGTAATAGACTTTGACAAGCTAAGTGAACAGCCACCAAAGAAGTAGAACAAGCACTTTGCACATTCACTGCAGGTCCAGTCAAGTTTAGTTTATAAGCAACTCGTGTCGGCAAAAAATCTTTATCGCTGGATATTCCTAATTGGAAAACATTAACTGTTTCTGAGAATTGATAATGAGGAATTAGATTGTTGAGCAAATAACTATTTATCTTCACCCCAGCATAAATTCCTATTAAACCATTGTATGTTTGCGGGTCATAACCAGCCTTTTCTATTACCTCCCAAGCTAGCTCTAAAAACAGGCGTTGTTGTGGATCTATAATCTCAGCTTCTTTCGCGCTATAAGCAAAGAAATTAGCATCAAACAATTCAATGTCTGAGAGAATAGGACTAGCTTTTACATAATTAGAATTCCTCAGTAAATTTAGGTCAACGCCAGAATCTAACAGTTCCTCATCTGTAAACCAGGAGATAGAATCTACACCATTACGTAGATTCAGCCAAAACTGCTCAATATCTTTTGCTCCTGGAAATCGACCAGCCATAGCAATTATTGCTATTTCCGAATTGTTCAAATTATAATTACTATTTTCAGTATAAATAGTCATTTTTAACCCTTGATTTTAGAACGATACTGTTGTCTAGATTGCAATTGTTGGTTGCTTAAAGTATTCCTCTCACTATAATTACGAGAATTCTGTCGTTTAATTGTATCTTCTTTGTGAATTTTAGTACTTAAGTATTGGCTGAGATTATGTATAGTTGGGTAATTAAACATATCAACAATTGACAGTTCTAAACCAAAGATTTCTTGCAATTGCTGATTAATTCGTACTATTAGTAATGAATGACCTCCTAATTCAAAGAAATTATCGTAAAGACCCACCTTTTCTACTTGTAGTGCTTTTTGCCAAATGCCAGCAATGATTTTTCCTACTTCTGTATTTGGCATTACATAATTAGCTTCATTTAGAAGAGATAGCTCTGGTTTTGGCAAGGCACGGCGGTCTATCTTGCCATTTGGTGTTAAGGGTAGTTTCTCTAGCACAACAAAGCTAGATGGTATCATGTAGTCGGGCAATAATTCCTTAAGACTAGCCCTCAAAGACTGAGCTAAATTATCGGTGTGATTGTTTTTTGCATTGTCATAGCCTGCAAATAATCGTTGATAAAAAGGTGTTTGCCGGAAATTATTTTTATAGTGATATGATATATAT
>JAQYWP010000355.1 GCA_029379285.1 Rhizonema sp. PD38 | reverse complement strand
GGGTGGGGTTCAGTGTTTACGGAAATTACGGTTAATTAACCGGACATGATATAATTATTTTGGATTTCGGAGTCGCAATTTTTAGTTGTTGGTTGCCAAAAACTTCTATCACAGCAAATTTCCATTCGCATTTTTCTCAATCCAAAGTCCAATATCTAAAATCTAAACTCTTGAAGCGAAAACTGACATCATGACTACTGCTAGTTCTAACGGTTCCAATTACTCTCAATCTCCTCTCATTCCCGATCTCACAGAAGCCATTAATACAAGGCCTGATCGCAACACTAACGACGGACGGCTTCCCGAATTACATCCCCCAACAGAGAAACAGATGGAGGAGCAAATGGAAGGGATGATGGACGCTGTGCGAACACTATTGGTAGGTGTCGGCGAAGATCCAGAACGTGAAGGACTTTTGAAAACACCCAAACGTGTAGCAACGGCAATGCAGTTTCTGACAAGTGGCTACAACCAGTCCTTAGAAGAAATTGTTAATGATGCCATCTTTGATGAAGGTCATAATGAGATGGTGTTAGTGCGGGATATAAATATTTTTAGTATGTGCGAACACCACATGTTGCCATTTATGGGCAAAGCTCACGTTGCATACATACCCAACCAAAAAGTTGTAGGGCTCAGTAAGCTTGCTCGCATTGTCGAAATGTATTCCCGTAGGTTGCAAGTCCAAGAAAGACTTACCCGTCAAATTGCTGAAGCAGTTCAAACCATCCTAGAACCACACGGTGTCGCCGTTGTTCTGGAAGCTACTCATATGTGCATGGTCATGCGAGGTGTGCAAAAACCCGGCTCTTGGACTGTTACTAGCGCAATGTTAGGTGTTTTTCATGACGAACACAAAACGCGCGAAGAATTTTTTAACTTGATTCGCCATCAGTCAACACTCTTTTAAGTGAGAAGAGGCGGGTTTTATCTACGCTCACATCTTCGCTCATAACTCCTATCTTCCCAACCCCGCCTGCACAGGAGTGACAAATCAACTGTCAACTACCCACTCATTATTTTTTGAGGATTGAAGAATATGCTTGACAAATTCGATGACCTTGAAATACTATTTATAAAGTAATGTAAATGAAATTGTAAAATGCGTGTTAGTATCATTTTCCTGTATTTTTGATTACGAAAAGCTATAGGATAGGTAAGGCTTTCGCTGGAAAGTTCTACAACTCGTGTTTAGACAATTTTAAAAATTAACATAATTGCGTGAAATCTCTATCTATCGATATCAAGGATAGATGTAAGCAGTTAGCTATCAACTCTTCGAGCGACGCTTGGTCCTCTCAAGGAGCAGAAAAAAGCATTATGCATGATTTAACTAATTATCAATCTGTATAACTTTGTCATGTATTAAATTGTGTCATCTACCTCATAAGAATTCAATTCAATAGCTGAGTGAGTAGCGGCACTTCGGACGCTCATATTGATGGACACATGACAAGCAAAAGAAAGTTTATGAGTTCTTATGTAGGTATATATCTTTTTTAAGCTGGGCAAGTAAGTGTCATTAAACATAAGTAAGTGAACCTTCATCTGTCCTTTGTCCAGTATGCTTAACAAATAACCAATTACAATTAATTGTACCAACCTACTTATTTGGTTTTGGAGCCAACTTTAGAGAAGATGTAACATCCGCCTCATTATGCAAATATGTCAAAATCCTAATTGCTCAAACCCCTTCAACTCAGATAGCAATAGATTTTGCATTAGTTGCGGGCAAAGCAACTTTGGCAACCTTCTAAGGAATCGCTTTCGCGCATTGAGATTATTAGGTTCAGGTGGGTTTAGCAGAACTTATGAAGCTCAAGACGTAGATAGACTAGATGCTCCTTGCGTCATCAAGCAATTTTTTCCGCAATTTCAAGGAACTTTTGAACGTACTAAAGCAGCAGAATTGTTTAAGGAAGAAGCTTTCCGGCTGTATGAACTTGGAGAGAATCACTCTTCGATTCCGAGATTGCTAGCTTATTTTGAACAAGGTTCAAGCTTATATTTAGTGCAAGAACTTATTCAGGGACAAACTCTGTTTAAAGAGTTTCAGCAACAAGCTTTTAACGAAGAAAAAATTCGGCAACTGTTAGCCGATGTACTACCTATTATTGAATTCATTCACTTACGTAACGTTATCCACCGCGATATCAAACCGGAAAATATTATTCGCCGTCGAAGTGATAACAAACTTGTTTTAATTGACTTCGGTGGAGCCAAACAGATTACGCAAACCAGTTTAGCCAGACAAGCTACTGTCATTTATACAATTGGTTATGCTCCCTCCGAACAAATGGCTGGATTTGCATGTCACGCGAGCGATCTATACGCTTTGGGTGTAACTTGCGTGCGACTTTTGACTCAGTGTTTACCAATTCAAGATTCTCAGGGACAAATTCATGATCGTCTTTACGATCCGATGAGTGGTTTGTGGTTGTGGCGAGAACTTTTAGAGGAAAAAGGTTTGACGGTGAGTTTTGCTTTGGGACAAGTTCTTGACAAATTGCTCAAACATTTGGCTACAGAAAGGTATCAAACAGCAACCGCAGTTCTCAACGACTTGCATTCTGTACCTTTAAAGCTGAGGCAACCAGAAATGCTGACTCAAGCACAAAACGCGATCGCAGAATTTCCCAACCAGCAAACCTTTGAATTTAACGTGGTGACAGTAGATGCAAGGGGTGAAGAAATAAGCAATAACCATCAAGCAGCACAATTATATACAGAAGATTTGGGTAACGGAGTCATGCTGGAAATGGTGGCAATCCCAGGAGGCACTTTTACGATGGGTTCGCC
Source organism: Rhizonema sp. PD38 (assembly GCA_029379285.1). Classification (GTDB taxonomy): domain Bacteria; phylum Cyanobacteriota; class Cyanobacteriia; order Cyanobacteriales; family Nostocaceae; genus Rhizonema. The sequence goes on along the minus strand of JAQYWP010000355.1, from coordinate 5,184 downwards.
TGAGGATGAAGGGGATGCTGACGAACGTCCACAACACAAAGTTATTGTTGAACCCTTTTTTATGGGACGATTTCCTGTAACGCAGCGAGAGTGGAGATCTGTAGCCGCTTTACCTAAAGTCAAACAGTCCTTGAATCCAAATCCATCTAAATTCAAAGGAATCAATCGCCCTGTGGAAAATGTCTCTTGGCACGAAGCTGTAGAATTTTGTGCCAGACTACAGGAGAAAACGAAACGATGCTATCGTTTACCGAGTGAAGCTGAATGGGAATATGCTTGTCGCGCCGGAACGACGACACCGTTTCACTTTGGTGAAACGATTAACACTGACTTAGTCAACTGTAGCAATAGCGATACTGAAGCTTTTGAACCAAGAAGCAAATACCGAAAAGAAACTACATCAGTCGGTAATTATCAGGTAGCAAATGCCTTTGGATTATATGATATGCACGGGCTAGTCTGGGAATGGTGTGCTGATCCTTGGCACAAAAATTACGACGGAGCACCGCGAGATGGAACCATTTGGGAAGTTGGTGGCGATCTCAATCGTCGAGTGCTGCGCGGTGGTTCTTGGAGTTTTATTCCTCAGCTTTGCCGCAGTGCCAGTCGCAGCTGGAATGAACCAGATGGAGGAATGAGGATCTGCGGTTTTCGGGTTGTCGCGACTTGGTTTATGCCTAATGGGGAATGGGGAATGGGGAATGGGTAACGGTAATAAAATGTTCTGCCTGATGAGAATGAATAACCTACTGCGCTCCCGCAGACAGATTAATCACCCGTGGAAATTTTATTTTTTGGATCTCCCTAATGACTATAGCACCCTACATCCGCGACAGAACAGCGACCTTAGATAGTTTGTCTTGATCCAGCCCTTGTAGTTCGTTCAGATGTAGCCAGCCTTCCTTAACCAATCCAGCAAATACAAAGAGAAGAACCGAGTATTGGTAGTCGTACTTCCCCTCAATGTCATGCCTTTTAGCACTCAAGAAATCGTGTAACCGCCAGAGTTCACCCACGTCCACGAGCTTATTTGCCTGTTCTTGAACCTGTTTAAGCAAAGCCTCAACTTCTCGTTCGTAGGCTTTATCAAAAGCAGTTCGAGCTATCTTCTTCTCAATGTCCGTCCACTCAACTTCACTTGCTTGCATGGTTCAACTTGAAATTTGTGCGTTAATTATTTGATTAGGATTGTTCAGTGTACTTAGAGTCATTAAACGCTCTTTCTTGAAAGACAATACGGTTCAGCTAGCGCGTAAAGAGCTTTCATCCAAAGGGTAAATTGGAGGGCTTTACTTTCTTATTATCTCCGTTAGAAGGGGATCACCTTTACTGCGTTCCGGATCGAATGTTTTGGATGAAAAAGTCTTAACTGAACCGTATTTGATTAAAAGAGCGCTCCCTATGATTTCGGCAATTTACTAGTGAAAAGGCGTTTCCTTAGTAGGGGAGATCCATAAAAATAAATATCCGTGCCGTTCATTCTGAATCGCTCGCGTCGTTGTCGCGCAGGCTTGCACCGGGGGTTTTTCCCAAGAGGGAGCTTTAAAGCAAAGCTCGCCGGATAGAATCTTCTATCCAGGAGACTTTGCGCTTGGGTTCAGACATAAGGCAGGATATTTATAGCGATTCTCAATTAGAGTTCATACATTCACGCCCTCTCCTCGATCCCCGGAACCCAAGTTTGAGAGAGGGATGCGGTACTCTAACGAACTAGGTTCATAAGTTCTTTGGGAGAAGCTAACAAGTCAATGGCTACGAAAAAGATATTGCCTTGCGGGTTGAGCAAGAACCGCCAAGCCATGTTCATGCCTACTGCTGCACCAAACCAAGGGGTCTGAACCTTGCCTGTGACTTTTACCTGAGTATAACCATCGTCTGTGGGTTCAGCGACACCGCGTTCTGGGAGCAAACTGAGGTTCTGGCATTCTTCCCGGAAGAACCGCAAGATGGCATCTTTGCCGACGATCGGTCTCTGGAAAGGAGGCTGCAAAGCACCGTCTGCCACGAACAGCTTGATCAGTTCATCAAAGTCATTTGCATTCAATAGGTTCATATAGTTCAACACGGTTGGGTTGTCGAGACCTTGAATGGTGACTTGAGTGCGCTCAGACTTTTCTTTAGGGGCAACTACAGGTTCAGAAATTCTGGTGTAGCTGCCTAGTTTACTTGCATCAAACCCCATGTCTACAACGGAGTTCCGCAAAACAGTAATCTGTTGTCCTTGATCTAAGCCTTTGAGAGTTTCCAATACGGCATTAGCGTTAGCTGATAACTTATAGCCAGAAGGAATTGGCGCAACAATTCCTTGCTCCATCCATTCCCCAAGCTGATTCCAGAAACCTAGCTTAATATTAGGCGACCAAGTAGCATAGGTACGGCAAATGGTTGTATCTGCGTGGTTTGCTAGATCGGACATCACCTGAGTTTGCTCAGGAAATGGCATACGCTTAATTTCGTTCAGGACTGCTTCTGCAAACTGCATACTGGCTGCGCCAGGAGCGGCAACCGTCACGGTTTTGCCCATCTCCAAGAAAGCGAACCATGTCCATGCCAGTTGATCTTCCGTGCTGAGTTGGTTGAATCGAGCGGTTAGAGCTGGCACAACATCAGCAGACAGTGTGTTGGGGAAAATACTACGGGCGGAGTCGATAGTAATTGCCATAGAAAGGACTACCTCACTAAGTGTTCAACGGTTAATAAAAAACCTTATCAGACAGTGACCAAGATCGAAAATCAATCTTGACAAGCTCGAATATCAAGCTTCTGGCAAAGGTGTTTGCTAAAAGGCGATCGCCGGAGGCAATGGCTGTGCCATCGCCAACAACATAGTTGTCTATGCTTATAGCAGCCAATTTATACGTAGTCTCGGAGACTATGTTAAGTAACGTAACATTTGTCTAAAGTTTTGTAAATATTTATATAGAAAATAGTGTGATTTTCTATCAATAGTGTTAGGCAATAAAGAACGGTCTATTTACAAAGTCATATCATGTGTGTTAAATCACCTATAATAAAAGACCCCCCCGCAAGCGGAGAGGGTAAACAAAGCATAACGAGGAGCGGGGTGAGGTTCAGATGGGATTAAGGTTAATTTACCGGACATCAATGATCTCAGATCATGAGCAAAAAATTAGCCTGCGGAAGCAGGCTAATTTTATCTAGTTAGCCACAGCATTGGCTGCTTTGCAGTTTATTTGGAATCTAAACCAGTTTTAAATCTGGATACTCTGCGAACAAATCATCAGTTGTGAGGGTGTCGCCTTCAGCTTGCGGAGTCCAGAGAACTTCTATGGCAAGCAGTTTATCGCTCGGTAGACTGCCAATTTGACGTAAAGCTTGACGCAAGTCATCAGCGCTATTAACAGCAGAAATCTGGAACTTACCCAACGTCGCCGCCAATAAAGTCACGATAATGTATTCTCCAGGTCCTTCACTTATGAGACTGGTTGGATTATCGATTTCAGCAGGTAAAGCATCTTTGGGCGTGCTTCCTTTGAGCTGGTTATTCACATTAGAAAGAGTTTCTTCAGAGAATTTACTGCGTTCTGCGAGTGCGAGACGATTAAATTCGGCTTCTGCTGAATTTAATCGGGCTTCTTTGGTACCACCACCTGCATAAACCCAGTACTCAGGATGGCGTAGCAAGGCAAGACTAGCTTCTTGCAAAATTTCTGTTCTGCCTTGTGGTGAGTTAGTATCAGCAACTTCGGCAATACGGTTAAGTTCGCCTTGTAAACCACGGGCACTTGCTAACATACCTACTTGCAAACGAGTTACGGAAACACTCGGATTGCTACTTACGGTTCCTTCTTCTGTTTCACCGCTTGTGGCGCGACGAAAAGCTTGCATTAGGAAGTTCGCGATCGCAATGAAAATAAAGATACTAAACAGTGTACCAAACCCTCCACCAAAGCCGAAGAAGGGAATTAGAAAAGGAAAGCCAAAACCACCACCACCGGGATAATATCCACCACCGGGATAATAGCCACCGCCAGGGGCGTAAGAGCGAGGCGGCGCGTAGGTACGGCTACTGGGAGCTCTGAAGGAACCACCGCCGATCCGACCCCCACTGCGAGCGGCTAATGCACCATCAGCATGACCAAGTGTCAATCCAAACACAAGGCTCAGGATGAGCAGAGATTTAAAAAACGGTTTAATGGCTCGTTGTAGTTTGTGACGCATAAGACAGTCGCTTGAAGAACGATATGAGTTGGCTTGGTTTGTGACGCCAGTCAATAGCGCTACAGAGTAGTTGATTGACGGTAGCTTTTCATAACAGCTACATTTCCAATCTACCGTTTCTTATGCTGGATATATAGTCATCTGAGGGCGGATTTTACGCTTAGATAACCCTACTGCTTTGTTTGAAAATAGAGGAGCTGAGGGAGATAAAAAACTGATTGATCTTTCTTTCCATGCCTACGCCAGTCTCATTCATGCACTCTGATACATATTTGTGGCATTTTGGCATAACATTTTGATGCCAGACAGCTAGGCTACTAAATAGCCGCCATACTTAGTCAATCCTGTGTCCTCTATAGTAAAATCCTATATGGTGCGTAAGTGTCTATCTGAGTGTTTTAATTTTTACTAACAATCAAACTTAAACTATCGCACCAATTCCGGTGGTGCGTTAATGCAATGTCACATACCCTACATATTTAAGATTCACTTTATCAATCAACTCTAGGCATCCAGCTATCAACACTTCAAAAGTCAGTTTTGAAGTATCATCTTGTCTACCTTTAAACATTAAGACTTACGCTTACAATAGAAATATGGAAATTCTGTAGGATTTCTTAAAAGTATTTTGAACAAACCCTTGAGCTAACTGTTTTTTTTATGGTTTCGGGTTTTTCCAAAATCAAACTGGAGTCTTATAGCATTACTGTTGTGTTCCTAAATAAGTTATCTAAAAAACATTTTGCTAATGGCTAATTGATATTTTGTATGGAAAATATTTCGCGAATTGAGACAAATGTCAGGGAGAAAACTGCATCACCCGATATCCTCATTATATCTCGTACCTTCCTCCCAAAAGCTGATCAAATTGGAGAATATATTTATAATCGCTGCCAGCAAGAGCCTGGGCGAGTCATTGTTTTAGTAGCAAGTTGCTCGGGAGATAAAACATTTGATAAGATTCAACAGTTTCCAGTATATCGCTGGCGAATTCCCAAATAC
>JAQYWP010000354.1 GCA_029379285.1 Rhizonema sp. PD38 | reverse complement strand
TAAGGGCACTTCCCCGCTCACAGTTACCACTACCCCCGATTTATTGAGCCGATACGAAATACTCTCCATCAGCATTTTTAATAAAAAATACGCAGTTGTCTTCAGGATCTCCAAACAAAGAGTGTTTATCGATTGACACTACAGAAACAACGTTATAAATCTTTGTTATTGGTTTCACCTTCTCTTCGACGGAGTTACCAGAAATCACGGTTACGCTGTCGTCAGACGGATAATCACCGTAGATCGCCAATAGATTAGCAAGAAAACTTTGCATAATTTCAAGATCGGATTGGTACAGCTTAAAAGCCTGAGATTCATCTAACACGCGCTTGCACCACTGCAAAACTCGATATGCGTCTATTATGTGTTTGTGTACCGATACAATATATTTACTAACATCTAATTCTCGACCAATACCAACATAGACGGCGTGAGCATCAGATAAAGTTGATTTAGATAAAAAGCATCCTATTTGAAGTCTGGGTTTTCCATAACCAGGATCTCGCATCTTTCTCCGCTTCGCTTCACCCATAACCAAAACACAGCAAATCTCTTCAAAAACCACTATCACACTAAGCTCAAATTCCTCATCCGTCAATGTGAGATGTTGAGGTAATTGTCAAGTTAGCTCTCCGACTCTGTTAGTTTCTCTAACTCATCCAAAAGTTCAGTAATCCGCTCTCTCTTTTGAAGATCACTCGATACTTTTTTCTGACGTAACCGCTTGCTAATTTCCATAAACCGCTCGACCAAATTCTTCTCTGGCGGCACTGATGATTCAGATTTTAATTCCTTAACTCTAGTCTTGATTTCTGAGAGAGGTAAGTTTTCAGCAATTGCTAGAGCGAGTAATTCAGATCGATGTGACTCGGGCTTGACTCGCGCAATTACTTGGGCTTTAGTGTACTCAATTTCGCCACGTCGCAGTGCATCCAGAATCTCAACTGGAAGAGAGAGTAAAGGAAGTCGGCTAGAGCGAAAAGTTCCAGCATTGAAACGTCCTATCCCAGATAACACTGATTCGATCTGGTCTAATTGAATCAGAACGTTCTGATTCAATTCAATACCTCTTTGTTTAGCATTAAAGGACTGGTGCAAGATGGAAACGACAACACTTGGATCTATTTCCAGGGTCTGCGCCAGTAATTCAAGCACTGCTTCAGTTTCTTCAACCGGATTAAGGTCTTCCCGTTGTAAATTTTCCATCAGTGCCACTTGTCGAGCTTGTTTGTCATCCAGGTCACGCTCGACAATAGGTATTTCAACTAATCCTACTTCACGTGCTGCCCTGAGCCGCCGCTCACCGGCTACCAACTCGTACTCTCCATCATGAAGCGGGCGAACTAGAACTGGCTCTAAAATTCCGTGTTCCCTGACCGATTGCACTAGTTGGGCAAGTTTCTCCGGGTCAAAATAGCGACGTGGTTGCTTTAGAGGTAAGCGAATCTTATCGATTGTTACTGTGGTAGTGGATTGAGCGGGAGAATTACTGAGATAAGCCTCAACCGTATTTAGCTTTGGTGCTACCCGAGTAGATTTTCTTTGCGCCATTAGATTGACTCCAAATTTTTAGCAATGGATGACAAGAGTTGTACAGATGGGTGTTTAGGATCATAAATTGCCAAAGGCTGTCTTGCCATAGAGGCATCAGCAAAGCTAATTGCTCTGGGGATAGCTGGAAAAATCGTCGCTATTACCCCTAGTTGTTCATTTATGCCATCAAGGATGACTTTCCCTTGGCTGGTGCGACTTTCGTGCATCATGGGCACTACCCCAGCAATCGCCAGAGCGGGATTAATGCGTTCTTTTACTTGACGAATTGAATCAAGTAACAGTTCTACGCCTAAAAAAGCTTTGAAATGAGTTTGAATCGGTATAAGTACATGAGTTGAAGCTACCAAGCTCAGAATACTGAAAATTCCCAATGTAGGAGGGCAATCAATCAATAAAAAGTCATAAGAACCCTGTACAGGTGATAATGCTTGCTTTAGTCTCCATTCACGCGCTATTACTGAATGAAGTTGTACCTCAGCAGCCGAAAGTAGAATGTTACTTGGAACTAAGTCTACGCCGTGTAAATTGTGGTGGATAGGTAATGGAGCATCTTTTAATAATGAATCGGCAATGGTTTGCTTTAACTCAAATGGTTCTAAACCCATAAAGGCAGTAAGCGATGCTTGAGGATCGATATCCACTAGTAAAACACGATGTTGCCGTTGAGCAAGTTGATAGCCCAAATTCTGCGCCAGGGTTGTTTTACCAGTTCCACCAGCTTGATTAAAAAAAGAAATAATCTTTCGGACGGTCACGGCAAGAATGGGGTCAGCAACTAAAGTTAGTTTAACTATAAATGTGAGGGCTTCACGATAAATCTCTCCCTTATCTACCCCAATGGTCGCGTAAGTCCCATTGATGACGCTGCGACTCGTCACGAGAGATTAATACTTTGAGCCACCTATTCTACGTTTTGGCTCTATTGTGGAGAAGGTTTTTCAAAAACCGAAACCCGCACCATGAAAAATTGTGACTCTAGTAAAATAGGCTACTGTCTCGACGCACAACTTTCACATCGCGCATCTCGGATCAATACCCGTACTGCTAACCGTGGATTACACAGCTTATCTCCACCATTGCCCCACATCCTCAATTGCACGGGCAACTTTTGCCGTTACAGCTTCGCCACCTAATGCAAAGATAACTGGAAACAATGCTTTGATATCTTGCAGCAAGTAGGGACGAGTGCGAAGGGATAGTTCATGAAGTATATCTCGCCAAAAATCGAAAAGTGTGGTGGTACATGGCGTTTGTGACAAACCTTTTTTGATTTCTAATAGGCCTGACATCCCATCAGTTCTGTACTTTTGCAACCATCTGGGGACCGTTGAAATATCTCTTGCCAAGCGTTTTCCTATTTCTTGCTGTTCCTTAACCTGTCCACTTTTTATCCACCACAGCATAATAACGTTTTTCTTTTTGGTTTCCTAAGTTGGCTGTTTGTATACGTTTTCTTAGTTCTTCTTCGCTCTCTACGACTTCAATCTTAAAAGGGCGGCTCATGGTTATTTTAATTTATTGAGTTTGTGTTCTCTATTATATGCAGCTTCATATAAAATTGGTATTAGAGCATAGGTCTTTTGACTTTTGACGAACGCGCAGCGGTACTAGAATATCTAACTGTTAAACAAGTTGTGAAGAAAATTATGGTAAATTCTGCAAACTTTCCCCAATGTAAGTGCCCAATTAAATACTGTATTTGTACTGGAGATATACATTCTTATATACCTTACTATAGAAAGATTCTTGATTTTTTACAACCTCAGAAAATCTTTGAATGGGGACCGGGACAGAATACTATATTAGGATTGAAAACTCCTAGCGTCAAGTCTATTGTTGCCATTGAGCAAGACCCGCAATGGATACCCCAGATTGAAGACACCCGCTTTGAGGTGTTGGTTATTCCCGAGGATGACCCGCAGTACGTTCATTTACACGGACATGAAGATGCAGATATTTTCTTTATAGATTCACGGCGACGGGCTGAGTGTCTTGATTTGGTGAGGATGCAAGCTTCACCCCAGGCTGTTGTTTGCTTACATGATGCCCAGCGCTATCGCTATCATCAAGCGCTAGCGAAATATAACACAGTTAAGTTTTTAGATTTGGGCTTTGCGATCGCCACTCGTCTACCTCATCCTAATTTAGCATCTTTATTAACGTGAGTTCGACGGCGATAAAAGCGTAAAAAGCTTGCTAGATAGGAGTTTGAAAAATTAGATAGGAGAATGGATGAGTAAGATCTATTGAGAATCGGCGAAAAAGTGACAAAAAATCACCGAGACTAAAAATATCTACAAAAATCACGGTCTCTATTGGTACAGGCGTTAATATTCTGGTTGTTGGCACTGCTATAGATGATATGGTGCGTGAAGCCGTTCATTTTGCTGTAAAAAGATTTCTCCCAGATTTTGAGAAATTCAAAGTGCCTATAATCAAGCCACTTACTAACAGCACTGCTTTGTCTAAAAATCTGTAAGGTTCGCTTTTCTCGCTAATTCCCACGAGGATGAGATGTCAGTCACGATAGGGGCAAGGCACGAGGTACTACAATGCTAGTCCTGAAGCGTTAGCGGCGCTCTTCGTCCGCTGCTCTTGAATTCGGTACACCGCTTCCCGACGAAGAGTTTGACGAGTATGGCGGCGAGGATGAGGATGAGGACGACGAGTACGATCACCCCTGACACACCAGAGTAAGATCAATATGGCTACGTTAAAAAACGTTGTACCAAATAGGGTATAGGCTACAAGGTACACCAAATCCGACTTTCGTGTAACACACGCTTCTAAGCGGGTCCTGATCGACGTCTCGCGCAGATCGCGGTCGATCAGGACCCGCAACACTAGATCTATGGGAAAATCCGCTCAAAAAGCGATGCCCGAGGATACCACGGTTTACACATAGTGCGTCAGGCGGAGGAGCGCTCCCGTCTGCAATGATTTTGAATGCATTTATAGATATAACTCGGGACAGTTAAAGAGTGACTCGACTGTCATCTGTTCAAATGGCACACAACTTTCAACGGTCACTCTTTAACTGTCTAAACACGCCCTCATGACTATTGCACCCAGACCGAATGTCGCCATAAAACTCTTTCCCGACATTCTACATTAATAAACCGAGGTATACTGATAATTTAAGGACCGATATAACGCAAAAGTCCTTACAGTCTGTCCTGTAAGGGCTTTACCTATTAGGAGTGAGCCTCTAGTCAGTAAACTCAAGGTCAGGATATGGGGTTTAATAACGTAGACTCTATGCCTGAGGAGGAAACGGTTTGGAGCGCTTTACTTATGAGAAATGTGCCTCTAGAAAGCAATATTGGTAGAACTATTACTACAGAAGTATTTTAGCTACATCAAGATACATCAATGTCTTGACCTAAGCCTTACTATTGAGGAACCGAGACCTTATATACTTTCCTTGGAATTTCTCTTATTTCACATATTGCACCTAGAAAATTGAATATAAAAATTGTAACCAAATGTAAAGTAACTTAAGTACTGAATAGCAAGTGAAAGAAGGCATATAAAGATAAGCTATATATTCACTTTCTAGCGGTAGTTATCCGCAAAATATTCAAAACATCATGAAAAATACTTAGTATATTCATGAAAATAACACGAAATTATTACAAAACCAGATCAAAAAAAGATGGTATAAATTATTTTATTAATTACAGTAATACGTATAAAGACAGAGTTGGGAAGAAAAATAACATGAAATATGGTCTGCGACTTTGGATGCCGATTTTAGTCTGCGCAGTAACTGCTGCCTCTGTTGCTCCTGCTCATGCGTTTAATCAAAATGATGTTGAAGAGGTACTTACGCTCAAAAATTGTGTAAATTGTGACCTGATATAATACTTCAAAAATGAATGCAAGTTTGAAACTCACCATCATTAGTTGTATAGATGTTTACTCATGAAAACTGGGACACGTTGACTCATAACCCGTCATGGCATTTTTCTGTACAACTATTTTGAGGTAATCAGGGAATCTCACTCTAGGGTAAATCTACCATCAACTTTTACCTATTTATGGAAGTGAATTCAATGACTAGATTTCAGGTTAGAAGAAAGTTACGTAAAGCTTGTTCTAAAGCAAAATATGTTGCTTTAAGAACATTGAGTATCCGACAGACGAGTGTTAGTCAAGGTAGATACAGACTGAGTACATCCAAAGTCAGTCTGAAAACGCTTTCTACATGCCTTGGTGGGTCATCGGTAGCACTGATGGTGCTGGGAACAGTTAGTATTGCCCAAGCTGCTGTTCTTGACACAAGGACCTCTTCGACGGCAATTCCGACTCTAGACTCTAAGCAGAGCTTTGGGGAGACCTTTACTGTAGGGCAAGATAATGTTATGAACCAACTTGGCTTGTACGCGTTCAATACATCAAATGTGATAAGTAATGTTCGTTTATCTCTACAGAGTTGGGATGGCACTAAACCAACGGGTTCCTTACTCTTCGACCAAATTATACGAATTCCTGCTCAAGATCAAAAGATTAATATCTTACAGTTCAACACTGAAATTGCTTTAGAACGAGGGAAACAATACGTTGCATTTGCTACGACTGACAACCCAATAGGAGTTGTCTGGTCGCAAAAAGATCAAAATTCTAATCCTGGGGGATATCTTGTCATCAATTCTACATCACCAACATCACAAACATCACAATGGCGGTCGTATCCAAACTATGATCTGGCGATCACCGCTGCTTTTTCTGTTGCTCAACCTGTTTCTAAACCTGTACCTGAACCTCTAACGATACTAGGTTCATTAGCAGCAGGTAGTTTTGGTGTTACCCTCCGTTGCAAATACAACAAGCAGGAACAAAAAGATACTACGAAAGTGTAGAAAAACTACGTAAGTAAAATGCCATTACTGCACTACTGGTTTTAATTGCTTCTCAAGTAGTACTTATGGGAAATGATAAGTTTTTGTAGTGTGATCGTTATGAGTCAAGATCGTCTGCTCATAGATATTCTCGGTGGACATCCATAGTCAGTTCTAACCTCATTTTCAAGCGGGTTTTTTGATGACGTGCCGCAGAGCGGTACTGTTCATCAAAAAACCCGCAACTTTAGATCACGGTCACTGATTCAAAAGGGCAGCTTGAGGATGAATTCGCCGCAGCCAACACCACAACTTTCAAGGGGCACCACACCAGATAACTGACGGAATCAACCCCCCGGATGGGGGCGAACGCAACTTCTGTGTCACGAGCGACAGCGAGGGATGCCGCAGGCACCCGGAGGGCACAGAAGTATAATGAGTACACTACCAACGTGGTTGCACTACCCGAAAACCTCTTTGCGGTAGGCAGCCCGGTGCGCCAAATGCAAGAATTATGTACGGCGCTTCGCTCATGTGGAACGGCTTTGGGGTATAAGGGCGGCTGAATATTTGGGTTATACAGTGGCACACAATCGGCACAATTCTGGTACTCAAGTTTTCAAAGCCTACTCTTACGTGTGGCACAGTTATGTCACTCATAAGGTGTGAAAGCTGTGCCATTTTGGGGTCGGTTTGATTAGATGAAAATACAGCACACGTGGGTGGGGAGGTGCAGGGCGCGATCACTATGGCGATGCCTGCGCCTGCCCGCCCGTGTGTGCAACTTATCTTGATAGTAATTCAACATAATTCACCACTCTGTTGAATGTGGAGAAAAAAGTTCATTCCACCCCTGTAATCTCTCCTCGTGTTATGGGATAGGTGTAAACCTATTTTAGTGGTACCATAACTGTAGCCATGCTATTATATGTAGCCAAGAGAATAGCTGTTCCCTGAAGCTATGTAATAAGCCCCCTACGCTCTCTGGGGAACTTTATGTTGTCCCAATAAAAGCTGTATTGCTTGTATGGTAGGCAACACAGCTATTAAAGAAAGGAATACTTGTCCTCAAGTATTATACGCTTATGCCTGTAACCTAACTTAATGGAACTAGTACCAATATCGCCTATTTTGAGTACCCCTAAAATAGGTCAAATACCTGCTCACCAGTGATCGCCCGTTGGAGTGTCACAGATATTTATAAACTTGTTACCAGTTATAAGTGAAGCCTGATAAAGGTTTATTGTATTTAAATAATACTTGTTAACTGGTATAGTATAAACCTGTTACCAGTTTTATACTAGTAATCAAACTAGTTGGTACCAAGTTTATGACTAATAGTAATAATCCAGGAATAGGAGGACGCGGCAAACGTGCGCCTTATGAAACAACACATTATAGAATCCCAATAGCGCTAAAACCAATAGTTGAGGAGATGACAGGAAAATATAGAGAACTGGTTTGTGAATATAAAGTAGATGACCCAGCTTTAATTGACGCTGTAATTAATGCGATCTGTCCTCTTGAAACAAATAAAAATATTGAAACTGAAAAGATAGAACTCTAGGGTAAGCGCATCTAAAAATGTAGCTAGTTGTACAGACGTTTAAGAAGAATGAT
>JAQYWP010000353.1 GCA_029379285.1 Rhizonema sp. PD38 | reverse complement strand
TCGCGAAGCAATATCTAAACTGACCGAAACTGAAGCAACTGCTGGTCACAAACACCTGCAAGTGCTGGCAGAAATTATGAAACTACGCCGAGCTTGCTGTCATCCTAGTCTCATTATGCCTGATAATGAACTATCCAGCTCGAAACTACAACTTTTTGCTGAGGTGCTGCTTGGATTACTGGAGAATCGCCATAAAGCCCTTGTATTTAGTCAGTTTGTTGATCATTTACGCATCATCCGCAATTATCTTGATGAGCAAGGTATTAATTATCAATATTTAGATGGCAGTACCCCCGCTCCAGAACGGAAAAAACGGATAGATGCTTTCCAGGCTGGACTAGGAGATGTATTTTTAATCAGCCTCAAGGCTGGGGGTACTGGTCTCAATCTTACTGCTGCCGATTATGTCATTCACATGGACCCTTGGTGGAATCCTGCCGTAGAAGACCAAGCGTCTGATCGTGCTCATCGTATTGGACAGCAACGCCCGGTGACTATCTATCGCTTAGTAGCTAAGGATACTATTGAAGATAAGATTGTGGACTTGCATCGCCACAAGCGAGATTTGGCAGACAGTCTGCTCGAAGGTGCTGATATCAGTGGCAAAATCTCAACACAAGCGTTACTTGAATTGCTTAACGAAAGTTAATCTCTCTGGAGTTTTCAGGCTATTAGGAGAACTTGACTTCTCCCCGTTTTAAAAAACGCGGATTCTGAGCGGTTGTTGCTACGCGGTCTAAAGACACGCTCCGCAACGAATTGCGAAATGTTTTCTTTAAATCGCTAAACAAATCATACCGATGTGGCGCAGTCATGCACGCCCTACCCACCTTTTCTAGGACAAGTCTTAGTTGTGTGGCTACTTTTCGCATGATGTTTGCGGCTGCGTTACAGTCAGCATTTACCTTATAATTTCTTCTGGTCTTGAATAAACCACGCTCAATTCTTTCACCTGACGACTCCCAACCAGTAATCTTACACTGGGACGGGAATAAGACTTTCAATTATGAATTACTAATTATTAATAATTAGGAAACACAAGTTAAATATAATACAATATAATTCCATACAGTTCAGTTAAGACTTTTTCCGCCAAACATTCGCTCCCCCGCCTACTTTGACCCCCTTAAAAAGGCGGTTAAAGAGAATTATAGCTCCCCTTAAAAAGGGGAGCCAGTGCCTTGCAACAGATAAGTCGCTGCGGAGGGTTTCTAAGAAATGTGAACTACATTCGGTTCCCCAGAGTTCTTAGGAGTGCGACGGGAAACCCGTATAGACGCACTGGCTCCCGTTAAGGCAACTGGCTTGGGTAGTTCAGATCTTCGCGACTAATTGAACCGTATAAACCTATACTCTGTTTGAATTTTTAACTCTACCAAGCGGTATTAGCTTATGACTATTAATTTATTTGATGTTAATTTTTATCGTGCTGCTAATCCAGATTTGGTAGCAGCAGGCTTAACTACAGATACACAACTCTCACAACATTTTCAGAACTTTGGGCTCAATGAAGGACGCTGATTCTCACTATTTGCTGACTTAAATTTCTACCGTTCTAGTAACTCAGATTTAGGAGCAGTAGGGTTAAATACTAACAAACAACTGTTAGATCACTTACAAAATTATGGTGTGCAAGAGGGGCGGCGATTTTCACCGTTTTTGGATATTAATTTCTATTTATCTGCTAATAATGATGTAGCTAAAGCTTTTAATAACAACCGCGAGCAAGCACTCAATCACTTAAAAACAAATGGTTTAAGTGAAGGACGACAGTTTTCAGAGTTTTTCAATCCCGATTATTACAAACAAAATAATCCAGATTTAGCAGCTAACAGATTGAATAGTAATCAGCAAGTTTTACAGCATTTTGAACTTTATGGTGTCAATGAAAATCGCCAGTTCTCTATCCCTTTCGATACTACTTACTACCGAAACACCTATGGTGATTTGAAAAATTTAGATAATCGTCAGTTATTCAACCACTTCCAACAGTTTGGTCTTAACGAGGGTCGTGCATCATCAAAATTTTTCAACGTGTCATACTATCTTGCCAATAACTCCGATCTAAAAGCACAGAATTTTAACTATTATCAAGCCTACAACCATTTCGTACTTAATGGGTTTGCACAGGAAGGACGTTATGGAACTAGTGATGGCTACGGAGGTGACGTGGTAGATACTGGAAAAGGGACAGGAACTCGATCTATTCATCAAACGCCATCCAATCCTGGTAATTACGAGGATAATTCTAATTTTAATGGTTCTATAGATAACATCCAGTTTGCTAAAGGAAAACCTCGTCAAACATTAATATTAAATATTCTTGACGATAATTTGGCAAGAGGTGATAAAACTGTCATCTGGCAGATTAGCAATAGTGTTCCGTTTGGCTTTAGTCAAGCAACATACCAAGTTAATGAAAGTAATACACAACTTCCTATTGAGGTAAGCCTTGGCAGCAATATAAAAACTACCACAATCATTATCAAAGACAGTGAGATTCTTCACTCATTTGCTGGAACAAATACTCCAGTTTCTATTCCCGATGGTAAAATTTTGACCTCTAATGTATCCGTAAGCGCTCTTTCAGGCATAGTGAAAGATGTCAACGTCAAGCTAAATATTTCTCATCCTAGGGATTCAGATTTAAGTGCTGTTCTTATCAGTCCTAAAGGTACCCAGGTGAAGCTATTTAGTAATATTGGCGGTAATGGAGCTAACTTTACTAATACAACTTTAGATGACCAATCTAACACATCAATTTTCTCTGGAACGGCACCATTTCAAGGGACTTTCTCACCGGAAAATACTTTCTCAAGCTTTAATGGCGGTTTCTATGGCGAAAATCCCAACGGTACTTGGAAGTTACAAATTACTGACAGCGTTTCGGGAATGATTGGTAATCTCAACAGTTGGTCTCTTGAACTCACTAACTAACTCTACTTTGGTTTAGCAAATGAAACAGTACCGTCAGAGCTTTTGGCTTATTGGAAGTCTTTCCCTTTTTTGTTTAGCAACAACCAGTCCATTGCCAGCACAAGTTGTCCAAGATGCTACCCTTCCCCATCCCTCGGCTGTTACTTTGAATGGCAGTACTAATGTAATTACAGGTGGTACAAAAGCAGGCACCAATCTATTCCATAGCTTTAGAGAGTTTTCCTTACCTGAGGGCACAGCATCTTTTCAAGGAGTTGAGGTTGGAATTAAGAATGTTATTTCTCGTGTGACTGGAGCATCAGTGTCGAATATTAATGGTCGAATTGAGGTACTCCAAACTAACGGCATCGTCAGTCCTGCAAACTTCTTTCTGTTGAATCCCAATGGGATTGTATTTGGTCCCAATGCTTCTCTTAATATTGGTGGTTCTTTTCTTGCAAGTACAGCTAGTAGTCTGAACTTTGCTGATGGCTCTCAGTTCAGTGTAGATCGCACACAAAATACAGCACCTTTGTTAACCATCAGTGTACCAATTGGTTTACAATTCGGAGCTAATCCAGGCAACATCGGCAATCAATCTGTTGCAGTGAATCGTCGTTATGAGGTCGTTGGTTTAGAGGTCCTACCTGGTAGAACCTTAGCACTCGTAGGTGGAAATGAACCGATTGCTAATGGTGGCTTACTATATTCCAGTGGCTTGTTTGCTGGCGTGGAAATGAGTTCACAAGGTGCAGGCGGAGACTTAACTGTTGAAACCAACCGATTAGTTGTCCAAAATGGCGCAGTTGTGCAAACTTCGACTTTTAGTCAAGGCAATGCAGGTAACTTAACGATTAAAGCGAACGATCTGGTGACATTAAGTGGTACGGTATCAAGTAGTCGATTGCGAGTCCCTAGTAGCTTACTAGCTGTTTCTGGAGGGATTTCCGGATTTCCTGGTGTGATTGAAGCTACGGGAAAAGGTGGAAACATAAACTTAGAATTATATCAGGGACAATTGCTGATCACGGATGGTGCAGTAGTGGCTGTAAGTAGTCTCAACCCAAGTCAAAATGTTCCAGGTGCAGGTAATATAACGATTACATCTCCCATTATCCGTTTAGAAAAGCAGGGAACAATTACAGCTGAAACTGTATCTGGTGATGGTGGAAACATTACACTACGATCGCAAAACCTAATACTATTACGCGATCACAGTCAAATATCTACGTCTGCAGGCACGGTAGGTGCTGGTGGAAGTGGTGGCAATATTACGATCAACCGCCCATTTCTTGTCTCTCCTCTCCAGGAGAACAATGACATCACTGCCAATGCTTTTAGTGGTAAGGGCGGGAGCATCATAATTGATGCTCGAGGTATATTCGGTTTGAAATCTGAAAGCCGACAAGATCTTGAGCAGCTTTTAAGGACGACTGATTCGACTCAATTAGATCCTAGTCGCTTGCAAACAAATGACATTACGGCTATTTCGCAAGAGAATCCCAATTTTAACGGTGAGGTCATTATTAACACACCAAATGTTAATCCTAGCCAAGGACTCGTTGCCCTACCTACGAGAGTTGTCTATACTTCCGGGCTAATTGCTTCTGGCTGTGCAACACTTGCTGGAAAACAAGCAAGTACCTTCGTTGTTACTGGACGCGGTGGTTTACCATCAACTCCTTATGAAGAATTTACTAGTGATGCTATTTGGGAAGATGCGCGTTTGCCAACTTTTAGTAAGCAAAAGCAGTTTGTCAATGCCACTCATTCTTCAATTCGTCATGCTACTCCCATTATGCCTGCACAAGGCTGGATACTCAATCAAAGAGGTGAAGTTGTTCTGATTGCAAAAGAGCCTAATTTGCCTACCCACAGTATTGGATCTACTCCTACTATTTGCGATAAATAAAAGTCAATTCCATATTTATATAGTTTGAGCAATAAATATTACTCTTTATTTATGAACATTGTCTACCGTAGACCATCCGTGACAGGTTAAACTGATTGAGCTTTATGCAGTAGCACTCCAAGAGTATTTGCTGGCGCATAAACAAGATCAAGTGACCTGGCAGTTGGATGCTGTATATGCCTCAGAAGACAGCAGTCTTGATCCGTTATTTGTGCAACTACAAGCCCATACGTTATCCAAGGGCAGCCATTCTTCTTCTCAATCGTACCGAAGAACTAATTGCTTACAAAAACCCTTCCAATGCTGGTACATCTACCCATTTTGATGTCACATTTGATCTATGGCAGCAATCCATTAACAATTGGGAATAAACTCCTTCTCGCAAGGATGGTAAGATCGCCTCACCTTTGTGAATACCTACCAGCCAACTATCCACAACTCTAACAAGTGCAGAAATACGACCATCACCATAATTTCTGGGAAAGATTAACCGATTGGGAATCTCTATTTGCGTCAGTGGTTTACCCGTCTTAGAACCCCAAACATGGAACCCATATATATAGTCTTTTTGATTTTCACTTCCTAAAATCAAAGTCCCGCGATCGCCATAAACTTCCATCCAATGAGTACGAGGCGCATGAATCACCGCACTGATTGAAACTTGGCAAGGTGTTCCATCAGCCAACTCCAGCATCACCAAACAAGTGTCATCAGAATCCACTGGTCTTAATTTATCAGTTGCGGGGTCCAACCTTTGAGGAATAGCAGTACTAAAATGAGCGCTTAATCTACGTACAGGACCAAATAACCAGTAAATATAATCAAAAATGTGGGAACCTAAAGATCCCAATGCACCGCCTCCTTGATCTTGGCGCGAATACCAATTCCAAGGACGCAAAGCATCAGCACGCGAAGAACCTAACCAATCAATTCTAATCAGACGCTTAGAACCAACATAATCATCTGACAACAGTTCGGCAAAGAACTGCCAGCCGGGAACAAAGCGAAACTCAAAGTCTAAAGCAGCACTAACGCCTGCCTGCTTTGCTAACCGATAAAGTTCTTTCGCCTCGGTAACATTTAATGCTGTTGGTTTTTCCAGTAACAAATGTTTGCCAGACTGTAACACTGCTTTTGCCATTTCATAATGTAAGAATGGCGGCGTGGAAATACTGACGGCTTCCACTTCTGGTAGTGCCACAATATCTGCAATTGTGTTGCAGGCGTGAGGAATGTCGTGGGATTTGGCGATCACTTTGGCTTTTTCTAAATCGCGGTTGTAAACAGCAACCACTTGAGTCAAAGGATGAGATTGAAATGCCGGAATATGGACTTTTTGACCAAATCCCGTACCAACAACTGCAACACCAATTACATTCTGATTCATCTGCACTTTTATTCTTTTGTCGATTTCTTGACTTTCTGTGCTTAAAACCTCAGTATTTCTCGGTCGTAGTTTTCGGGTAGGGGTTCTATTTCCCAAACTATACCTTCACCAGGTTGTAACGCAACATCTACAAAGAGTAATTCTACCGCAGTTGTGGCGACATCTTCGTTATTGGGAAACGGCTGTAAATCTTCCGTCAGGAGTCTGAGTTTAAAACCACCAGGAATCGCGGCTCCCACAGTGGCGTTACGCAACTCAAAGTGCCATGTTGATTCTCCTTCATTTTGTGGTGTTATTGTCAAGTCGTACAGTTGACCTGCAATCACCAGTTGGCGAGACATGGCTACCGGCGATTGTATTTCTTCAACACTCCGCACTCCCGCCCCACTTAATTGTAGACTTAAACTTCCCCAACCGAGCGATCGCGCAAATTGAGAAATACCGCTCTCAACCCACTCAAGAATCGACCATTGTTCTTGAAGTCCCAAGCGTCGTTGATATAAGCTTTGTCTCCAACCTCCATGCTCAATTAAAGCCCCCCACAGTTGAAAAGGAATCTCCAACCGGGGTGTTATATGGTTTGTTTGCAGACGGGAGATTAAGTTTTGTGCTTGTACTGGTGATAAAGTTGGCAAGGATGGAATAACTCTACGTGTCGTTTCTTCCTGGCAGAATTGTTGCGCTACCATTAACACACTTATGTCGTTAATTATGTCAGCGTTTTCAACCGAATAAGTGCGATCGCTGCTGTCATAACTTCCTTGACTCTTGATTTGTTCGTGAGTACAGTAGCCCCAAATTCTGACGTACCCGTCATCTGGTTCTACCTGTACTGCTAAGTAATAATCACCGACAAAACTTGGTATATCTACCCATTCTTGAGCTACACGCATTTCACCCAAATCCATAGCCTCGCTGGGAACTAAGACAAATCGAGTTCCGTCAATAGAGATCGCAGTTCCATTAACGAATTCCCAAAAGCTAGGCAAAGCGGTGATGCTTGGCCAAGGTTTTGCCTGCGGTGCCAAATCTTCTTGTAGCCAAGGCAATACGGCATTGAGGCAAAGTTTATTGAGTGAAGCAGAAGCAAGAGAAGTTGGGTTAGAAAAAGATTCGCTTCGTTGTGGGACGTCCGGTGGTATTGGTAAAATCAGGTCAGTTGGCGAAGCAAAGTTAAATATGGTTGTGTTGTTAGTCATGGCTTATAAGGTGATAATTAGGAAGGTATTGGAGAGGGGGAGAAGTCGAAAAAAGTTAAAATATTTAGGACATATATGAATATAAAGATAACCAACTTTTCCTCCTGACTCCTTGTTTTTTGAAAACCGCATCCCTTGCGTGGGCGCGGTAGTGGAGTTTACACAGATGGTTTGTAGTAATCTTGCAGCCATTCCTCCATCATCGCACTACAGCTTTTTAATATGTCTGAAGTCATTGAGATATGCAAGGTGTCTTCACTCCATTTAGCCAAAGATCGTAGTAATAATTCCCTCGCTTTTGTCAACCGCCGTGAGACGGTGTACTGTTGAATCTGCTCTTGTTTGGCAATCTGCTGCTGGGTGAGTCCTTTGACGTAGTAAAGTTGTAAAATCTCTTGTGCTTGTGGTTCTAATAAAGTAATTGCATCAACTAACACCTTGTTGATTTCAGTTTGGTAAGAAAAATTGGTTTGTTGTTCTTCCGTCGTAATAATTTGGCTCAGTGGAGAATCTTGTTCTCTCCCTGGTAAATTATCCAGCCAATCTTTATCATCAGAATTATTTTTCGTGTTGATCGAAGTCAAACTAGGGTAGAGATATGTAC
>JAQYWP010000352.1 GCA_029379285.1 Rhizonema sp. PD38 | reverse complement strand
CCATAATTCCCTATATTTGTCAAATCTCCAGAATGAATAAATATTACTTAAAGTTCGTAGTTGCCAGAGAGTGTTCTCTGGCAACTACGTTTATATACTTATGCTTAATTTCACTTACCGATTCATTGACAACTCAACTGTTAAAATAACTTAAAGATTCCGAAAGGTAATCAGCTGCGGCAGCGACAACAGTAATCGCACTTTCATAGTTTAGCCGTGTCGGTCCCAACACTCCAACACTACCTATAGGTAATGAACCTCGGTGATAGATAGAAGAAATTAACGAACAAGTACGTATGGGCTCTAGAGGATTTTCTGCGCCAATGCGTACACTTACGCGCCGCTTGCCTACCTCATCGACATCTGGCTCCTCAAAGATTAATCGCCACAGATCCTCTTGTTCCTCTTCCAGCAGCTGGATAATTGTTTGCACTTGCTGTAATTGAGAAAATTCCGGTTGACGCAAAAACTCTGCAACACCGCGAACCATAATTTGTGTGGCATATGGTGTGTGAGTGCGACGAGAGAGTTCCACAAGAGATTTTTTGAGATATTCTCCATAGTATTGGAACTCCCGATCTAATTGACTCCAGTCGAGAGCATTTAATTTCACCAAACTTTGTCCCCGCAAGTGGCTATTCAAAAAGTTAGACACTATCTGCAACTCGCGATCAATCACCTCTACATCTGGTAGTGTTTCGTCTGCTCTGGGCAAATCCATCATTGCCGAGTGTGTTTCATAAGTATCTGTCACCACAATCAGCATGACTCGTCCCGTTTCAATTTGCACCAATTGCAAATGCCGCAAGACGGCTACACTTGTCTGTGGCATAGTAATCAAGCTAATACACCCACTCAAGGTTGCCAAAATTTGTGCGGCTCCTTGCAGCAAAGCTTCCAAACTCCAATCTTCCCACTTGAGATGCTTTTGTAGAGTTCCCTCTACTTCTCGTGCTAAAGTTTCAGATGGTGTCATTAAGTTATCCACATAAATGCGATAGCCAGAGTCGGAAGGTATGCGCCCGGCAGATGTGTGGGGTTGATAAAGTAACCCGGCTTTTTCTAACACGCCCATAATATTGCGAATTGTCGCTGAGCTTACACCCAGTTTGTACTCGTCTACCAAAGCTTTGGAACCAACTGGCTCTGCTGTGGCAATATAATGACGTATTGTTGCCCAGAGTATATGCTGTTGTCGATTAGTTAGCTTAACTTGCATAAGAGATATTTTGCTAAAGCAAACTTTTAATTAAAGTTAAAAAAAATGGCGAATTGATGCCAAAGAAGGATCAATAGTTGCAAAACAAGAGAGCAAATAGTTTTCTTCCGTTAAGAAAAGTAAAAGTAAATTTTTTGTTGTGTTTATATAGCTTACTCCCGAACTGCCAGAAGAATACCTAAATTTGATTAACAGCTTCACAAGCCAAGGACGCTCTTGTAATTCAAAAAGAAAATAGGTAATCTTACAAGGGTTCGAGAGTAACTGAATATCGGTAAGATTGAAGGAGAAACTACAACTATCTATTCATAGTTATATTATTCCCATAAAATCGCTGTATTTCCAGGCACTTATTTCGTAAGCTATCAGCTATCAGCAACTAGCTATTAACCATCATCATCATAGTTAGACAGCTTTGTTTAATGGTTGACACAATTGAGTTCATAGTTGAATGCTTACCTTAATGATCGACTAAAGGCAAGGAAAGCATTCGGCAGCCAAAGCTCTTGCGACTTGATCGGCAGGCATAAATTGTCAGAATACGAATTCTATTATGTTTACCTTTCTCTACAAAATTCCTTTCTTCGCTGACTGAGTAGCGGTACTTCGGGTGTTCATACTGACAAGGCTAGTTTAATTCATAGAGTAAATATCAAGCTTTTCAGCTTTAGGCTGTTAAGACTGTGGTACCAGAGAACTTATTAACAAAGAAACTAATACTGGGGAATCGAATGATCGACGGTTGCGGAGTAAGCATCAATACCACCGACAATATTCTTCACATTTGTAAATCCTTGAGAAATTAACCAACGACACATTTGAGCGGAACGAACGCCGTGGTGACAAAGTACAAGGGTTTCAGTCTGGAAATCTAAGCGGGTAGGAATTTGCTTTGCCCAGTCGGAAAATTGACTCAATGGTAGGTTGATAAAGCCGTCAATGCAGGCGATCGCCACTTCTTGCGGTTCGCGTACATCAACTAACTGAATACTGTCAGCGTCTGAAGATAGACGTTCTGCCAGTTCCTCCACACTAATTTCACTAATACTAAACATGAGGTTTTTGTAAAAGCTCTATGATGATGAGCCTAATATTATTATGTTGGCAGAAAATTTTCATTTTTGGGTTCATTAATAGAAGGGTGTGGAAAAATCCCTTGGGAACATACATACAGTATACATGGCTATATAGCAATCTTACTTAAGTTGTGAGGAAAAGCTGTATCGAATCCGGTAAGCGCAACAGTTACCAAGCTTCTGTGTCACAAATTATTTAAGAGCGCCATCAGAAAATATTGGATTTCTACGTATTTTAAAATATTACACTAAATTTTAGCACTCTTTGCTGCTTTCTAGGAAGGACAAAGCGGCTTATGATTGGTTTGTGTGAGGCTTGTAGCACTATGTATAAAGAAATATGAGACAACGTCCACTAATGAGTTTTCTAGCAGCTACTGTCATGATGCTGCTACTAATTAGTACCACTGGTTGTAACGCTAAGAATTCCCACAGCGTTGGTACATCTGGAACAACAGAATCGCCAGGGGCTGCCATATTCGTGTCCAAAAATGCACCAGTCATGGTATCAGTGCTGGTGAATCCAGATCAGTTACCCGCGTTGCAGCGTGATGCAGAATTGTCTAAGCTAAAAACAAGTTTACTAGCCAACACTGATATTGATTACCAACAAGATATTCAACCTTGGCTAGGGAAAGAAGTGACTTTGGCTGTCAGTACCTTAGATATTGATCGCAACTCAGAAAACGGACGGCAGCCAGGGTATTTGATGGCACTAGCAATTCAGCAACCAGAAAAAAGTCGTGAGTTTGTAGAGTTATTTTTTTCCAAGCGGGCTTTAGCTGGAGCAACTTTAACTGTTGAACAGTACAAAGGCGTTAAGCTGATTTATGAGACTCAGGAGGAAAAGTCACCTGAACAACATAGCAATTCCTCATCTTCAAATTCCATTGCAGGTGCAGTAGTAGGCGATCGCTTTGTCTTATTTGCCAACCATCCAAAAGTGCTGCGAGAAGCAATTAACAACGTTCAAGCGGCTGAACTTAATTTAACGAGTTCTATCCAATACCAGCAAGCTAGCCAACAAGTCCCGACTGGAGCGTTAGCTTTGACTTTCCTCAATCTGCCGACAGTAGCAGAATGGCAAGGGTTAAAACTTACCTCCCAAACCTATGATAGCCAAATGCTTTCTCTAGTCTCAAAACCTAAAGGCTTGCTGGCAGAAACAACCTTAATCGCAAAAGAGGATTTGACTTCATCAGCACAATTGTCCAAACCTGTAGGGGCATTGCAATATATCCCCAACTCAGCAGCTTTGGCAGTTGCGGGAACGAATTTAAGCAGCTTGAGTAACAGCAATTTAGCCCAACTTTGGTTTCAAGCGACTACAGCGATATCTGGTTCACAAGAAGATGTGATTTCTCGATTGGTAAAGCCTTTGGGAGATTGGCAAAAAAGCACTGGGATCAACTGGAAAGAGGATATTTTTAACTGGGTGCGTGGAGAATACGCAATAGGATTGTTACCAAGAAAACAAACAACTCCTGAATGGATTTTTGTCGCGGAAAAATCAGAGACAACACCAGGAGGAATTGCACGTTTAGATGAAATTGCTTTGTCAAATGGACTCTCGCTGAATTCTATCAACCTCGATACACAAAAACTCACTGCTTGGACAGAGTTGACAACAACTAAAACCGATGTCAAAGATCGACAATCGTTTACCATCCAGGCGAAGGTGGATGGTGTGCATACAACAATAGGAAATTACGAGATTTTCACTAACTCTATTGAGACGATGGATGAAGTCTTGAAAAACATGGAAAATTCCCTAGTGAATAATCGTAATTTTCAAGATAGCATCGCTGCCATCCCCCAACCCAATGAAGGATACGTATATCTAGATTGGACAAAAAGTCAACCGATATTAGAGTCCGAATTCCCAATTCTTAAGCTTTTAAAAGTCGTTGGTAAACCATTTTTCCACAACTTGCGATCGCTGACAGTCAGTAGCTACGGTAGCGAGAGAAGACAGCTTAAAGGTGGTATCTTCTTTACAACTGAATAAACTTTCTTTGGGTTGAGAGAAAGGATCTGACAAATACGGATAATAGAGCTTTGCATTTTGAGATTGTTTTACTGTTTTCTGGTTGGGAGCAACGTCAGAAACTACCTCAAAATGCTTCCACATCGTCCAATGAGAGAAACGAGTTAAAGACATTATATGTAGGGCAAACAGATGTTTGCCCTCACCTTCGTTTTGACAAATACATAATTAATTTTCACCAACTTTTTAATAATTGTTAGTTTTTATCGCTTGAAAAATGAAACGGCAGATCAGCATATTGCCAAGAAATAACCCGATGGGGCGAAACTGGTTTCATCAGCTCCAACTACCAACATATTGCTTGCCAGTCGCCTGGGCGTGGGAAACCCGCCTCATGCCCGAAGAGATCCGCAACGCGCTACTTCGTCTAAGCGCGGCAGTTGCTGTGAGAACGTACTGCCTTGCTTACTCTGCTTTAAACGGCTTTGCCGAATGCGGACAAAACTATGCAACGCCAAAATTATGTGGCACGTATGATTGTGTCACACCGCTAATATGGTTACAAGTTTTTCTGGATAGGATATATATACTAAGACAACTATAAATAGCTTGTTGGAGGGCTATTATGAATTTCTTTTGCCCCCGACTTCTTATGCAGAGCGGATGCCTTTTAGCTATACTTACTACTATTATACCCACTCAAGTATTAGCATATCCACCTCATTTTGGAAAATTAACCTTATCACCTGGTTTTCAAGCAGAAAAAGAAACGATATCCGGCTACACTGGCGGGTCATACTCATTATCCACTATCAGTAACCGCGATCAAAACAGAAATGCCTGTATTGGCTTTGCAGATCCTACCCCGGATGCTGTTATAGTTTTGCAAAAAGACTTTTCCCACTTCAGAATACAAGTTAATACTGGTGGCGCTGACACTACTTTACTTGTGAAAGGACCAGACGATGTCATTCGTTGCGGTGATGACAGCGGTCAAAGTAAAGATGCCAGCGTTGATGATAGTACATGGAAAGCAGGAACTTATCGCGTGTGGGTTGGTACCTTTAATTCTGGCGAAAGGCATAATTACACTCTTTCTGTGCAGGAGTACGCGGTAAGTAGATAAACCTACAATCAATCAGGAAAAATAAACAATTGGCAATCAACGTATTAAAATAGATTGTAACTTGTTTTGCAAAACGAGGGTACCAATCCCGTGCTATCTACGCTCCTGACTGATTTTCGCATTATCTTTGAACGTGATCCAGCTGCCCGTAGCTGGTTGGAAGTATTGTTTTGCTACCCCGGTTTGCAAGCTCTGTTACTCTATCGGTTGGCTCACCGTCTATATAGTCTCAACATACCCTTTATCCCTCGCTTGATTTCCCACATTGCTCGGTTTTTAACAGGCATAGAAATTCACCCTGGTGCAGTGATAGGCAAAGGTGTTTTTATCGATCACGGAATGGGCGTGGTTATTGGCGAAACAGCTATTGTCGGAAACTATAGCCTAATTTACCAAGGTGTTACCCTCGGCGGTACTGGTAAAGAATGCGGTAAGCGGCATCCTACCATAGGCGAAAATGTCGTCGTTGGCGCTGGAGCAAAAGTTTTGGGTAACATTCAACTTGGTAACAACGTTCGGATTGGGGCCGGATCTGTTGTCTTGCGAGATGTACCATCTGACTGTACTGTAGTTGGTATTCCCGGTCGAATTATTCATCGTGCTGGCGTTCGAGTCGATCCGTTAGAACACGGAAGTTTGCCAGATGCTGAGGCTCAAGTTATACGTCTTTTGGTAGATCGAATTGAGCAACTTGAACAACAAGTTCAACAATTGCAACCAGTGCCGTCGGCTTTGAAAGTGAGTCATGCTGCGAATGCTCAATTTTTAATCGATAAAGCAACTTCAAGAGAAAATCGGATCTCTTGTGGTATTAAAGATCGGGTGATCGAAGAATTCTTGGATGGCTCTGGCATTTAGTTGGAAATGCTATCAGTAGGTTTGCGCAAAAAAACCCGATCATGTGAAGATTAAAGAAATCTTCAACTAACTCACCAACATAAAACCTGTTCTATGGAACCCATGTCCCTCGAAGCCAATCTAGTCAAACCTGCTGTCCTCCTAACAATCATTGCTGAAACAGTACTCAGAGAGGCTATTGTCAATATGTTGAAAAGTTACGGTGTCACCGGCTACACCATCACTCAAGTGCAGGGTGAGGGTAGCCACGGCCGACGCATGGGAGACATGGCGGGCTACAACACCAACATCGAAATTAAAACAATTTTGTCCATAGAAGAATCTAATGATATTCTTCGCTCTATCAAAGACTATCAGGGTAAGCAGGCCGTGATTGCTTTTCGGTCTAACATAGAAACTTTGTAGTAATTACTACCTGATAGTAATAAACAAATACTGACTATCAAAACCGCTCTTCAGCTAAGGAAGTAAAGAAACAAGGAGGAGTCGGTTCATCAAGGAGCAACAATTCTGATCTTAGTACTAGAGAGGCAGTCCAGTAGAAATAGTTAACAAAGAAGTATTTTAATAACGTAAATTCTCTACCTGATACCGAAACAGTTTCAAGTGATACTTAGCCGAGAATTTTCCCCATTGTAGTTTGGATGAGAAGCCAAGCGAGCGTCTAAAAGAATAATTATCATTATCGTTTGGCACTAGGTTTTTAGCCGCCTTGTGAGCGGCTTTTTATTCAAGTTTTTTGATTACACTTACAGCCACCATCAGAATGAGCGATCTGCGTTTTTATTTGAGAATTATTATCAACAAGATACGTACCTACAGATGCATCAGACTGAGTTTAATTCAACGAGTATTTTTAATCAAGAATGCTTTTTGTAAGTAAAGGTTCCTAATAAAGAAGGATGAAGTTTGACACTCTGTCGTTTGACGGCAGGCGTAAGTTCAGAAAAAATGACAAATATGTATGGCTTCCAAGCATCCCAGATTTTTTGGTAAATTTGGAGTTTGTAGATATAATGCGCCTTCCTTACATTGGTGCGTGCTACTTAGAACACAGGAGATCCAGTCTTTATGAGCAATTCCTGCAATGTGGCAGAACAGCGAGAAAAAGAAGAAAAAGTTCTCCGTTCTTTTCTGGTTTTGAGCTTCATTGGTTCAGCAGTACTGCATATTGCGATACTTACTCTTGGCTCTCTCTGGTTTAAAACGCCCAAGCTTGCAGAAAAACCGATAGAAATCATTCTTGTTGATGAGCCATCCACTCCTAAAGCAGTAAAAATAAAACAAAATACGCCACCAAAAGACAAGCCAGTTGCAATAAACCGCACGACTCCTCAATTTAAGACAATCACAAAATCACTTACATCGGGAGCCGCTATTCGTGCGATCGCCAGTGGTGGTAAAAGTGGAAGTGGAACAAATAGTACTCCATCTAAGTTGCTCTCTAACCCAGATGCTTCCATCCCAAGCATCAAACAAAATACGACAGTTAGAACACAATCCAAGCCATTTAAAACTCCTAGCCAGCCAAAATCCGTCGTAGCTTTGAAGCCCAAACCAAATTTATCACCTCTTGACCCGATACCACCGCTACCTTCCCCAGAACCAACCCCAATACCACCGTTGCCCAAAATTGTTGAGACTTCACCACCGCTACCTTCCCCAGAACCAACCCCAATAGCACCGTTGCCCAAAGTTGTTGAGACTTCACCACCGCTACCGACACTCAAACCAACTCCAATACCACCGTTGCCCACTGT
>JAQYWP010000351.1 GCA_029379285.1 Rhizonema sp. PD38 | reverse complement strand
TCATCCTCCAAGTCTTGCCTCAACCGAAATATTAAAAACCTACCCTTGTGAGGGGGTTGGGGGTGGGGTTCAGTGTTTACAAAAATTATGGTTAATTAACCGGACATGATATTGCTCAACAAGCATGAAGT
Source organism: Rhizonema sp. PD38 (assembly GCA_029379285.1). Taxonomy (GTDB): domain Bacteria; phylum Cyanobacteriota; class Cyanobacteriia; order Cyanobacteriales; family Nostocaceae; genus Rhizonema. Next base: position 7,903 of record JAQYWP010000351.1, on the reverse strand, counting down.
CTATAGTTACGAAAATATCAAAAAAAAGGACGTTCTTAAGAACGTCCCTTTATTGAAATTCACAAACAATCGATATTAGATATCTTGGATAGCTTCTACAGTTCCTTCAAGAAATCAATCATTGCTTGTTGATCGGAAGGTGACAGAGCACGGAAACGAGCGGTAACTTCGCGTGCTTCACTTCGACGAGTTGTCGAAACATCGCTGTCATAAGCTGGGCAAATGACATCCTTAGGCGATGAGCCATAGTCGATCACATTGCCGATTTTATTGATGACTTTGCCACCTGGAGGAACAGGGCATCCACCACCGAGTACCTTAGAGGTCTTAGCATCGTCGGGTGCAGGCAAGTCATGTAGTTCAATCGCAGCACGAAGCGCATCGTCTACTGAGCGAACAACCAACGGTGCATTAGTTACTTCGCTATTGCTAAACACAGTACCTGCAGGTGTGATATTACGGTTCAAAGTACTTAAGAAGACGCGACCATCATGCAAGAATGGAGGACCAACCTTACCAATCCCCATTAGAGGCGGTGTACGGAACTCTTCACCCTTAGCAGTTGCTTTCTGGTTTGAGAAGATATCATCCGTCAGGTTACGAATTAGATCGTATGTGTTGAAGATCTTACCCGCACCACCCCTGCGCTCGTCAGAACGTTTGCCGGGTTGTTCATAGCTAACAACCGTAGCTCGTCTTATAAGAATTGGATCGCGTGGAGTTGGTGCAACCCGCTCAGCATCAATCGTGGGACCTTTATGCAAAATCAGATCAGAGAAAATAGGTGCCCAACGGTAACTGAGAATATCTGTGACTGCGGCTACATCATTACCCAAGGACGGGTCATTATAAGCAGGTGACCGACCAGTTCTTTGTACTGGGGTATGGCAGCTCACGCAACCCACCTTCTCATCGGCTCGGTTAATCGCATTAGGATCGCGACCATCACCCTTGCGAGGCATACGACCAGGGATCATCCGGTTCGCAAAGGCAGTGACATCGATCCCGAAAAGCTGCGCTCCTCTTTGAACGCTGGTTACACTAGTGTTGCCATTAATTGGCCGAGAGGGGTCCTTGGCGTTCAGTACGGTCAAGAGATTGCGACCGAATTCTGGGGGACCCGTTAGGCGTATGAAATTACGCTCACTGAAGGGGGTGCTGAGGAGAAACTCAGGGTCTGGTATTGTATCTCGGCAGTTCCGATTGTAAGGAGCAATAGCGGGATCGGCAATATTGAGTTCGGCATTGTTAGCCCTGCTCGTGAGGCTAAGCTCACCTTGCAAGCCGCCAACGATAAACTGTAGCAACTCCACGCCATTCGCACGTAAGCCAAAACGCCCTACCCCAGCAGCTTTAGCATTAGGTGGTGGCTCTGGGGCAGTATTAGAATCTGAACTAATAGTAACAGCCACATTGGGCGGAATGATATTGACATTACCGGTAATACAATCACCAGTACACTGGAATACTGTAGTTTTCAGGGAAGAATTGTTGGCTCTCGAGTCAGAGGGGTCGGCAGCGTTTACAATGTCTTGGGTCGGAATAGCTTCCATCAAGCCACGTCCAATGTAGGGAGGACCAGCACGTTCACCGACACCACGTCGAAATCCACTTGCAGCCAAACCTGTAATTGGATCGACCGTGCCAAGATTTCGGTCTTCCGCGACGCTTGGGATCGCCTCTGCTCTACAATCTACACTCGGGTCTAAGGCTCTAAGCTCAGCACTTGGGGGGCGTGTATGCTGCACGAAACCACCAAAATTCTGTGCAACATTTGAGACAGGGTTTACAAAAACACCATCGAGTGGATCGTAAGACCGATTCGGATTGGTTGCTTCAATTGACGGTGAAAAGTCACCGAAGATCGTAAAGGCTCCGGTTCGACCAGTATTATTGATGGCATCTAAGGATGGGTCAGCCTGACTAATGATACTCGAGTCAACAGAACCATCTGGATTGACCGGATCTAAGCGATCACCGGCGGCTCTACCACCATTGGTGGTATCACCCGACGTAAAACTGAAGTTGGTGGGGGTTGAGCGTCCAGCGCGACTGACGTTAGAGACACCCGTGAGCAGCCCTACACCCGGAACCGACTCAAGGCTATTGAGGTGACAGCCGGCACATCGGGTTTGGTTAGCGATCGGTCCTAAGCCTTCCGTAGCAGTGTGTGGGGTGGTAAAAAACGACGACCCTTCTACTGTGCTCTGGCGAGCTGATTGCGGAACAGAAGGATAGAACAATCGATCCAATTGAGACGCCTGACTCAGGGGAGCAACTCCTACATCCCCAAAGGTATCGCGAGCAACAAACTCGGTTGGACGAAGGGGTTTATCCGGAGGGTCAACCTGAAAGTTCGAATTAACTTCGGATTGTCGCTGTGCAATTAACACTTGTTCGTCGGGAATGTTGCTGCCTACTTGACCAAAAACTTTGTATGGGAATACAGAAGAAATTAGCACTGAAAGGCCAAACGATAAACCCAATATCAATAAGACACTTTGAAGTTTAAGTCTTCGCATTATGTTTTCCAGCGTTATTCCAGTTTGAGTAAGACAAGCTGAAGATCACGAATCCCGTATTTGGATTTGTAGCGTCTTCATCCTAGTGAGTAGGAAAACTAACAAGCTCTTTGTAGCAATCCCATACCCTTTCTTCATAGAGCTGCGTTAAATTTTCACCCTTAACCATCCTTTTCAGAGAGGATTGGGGTGAGCAACAACTTTATCTAGAACTGATATGAGTTGCGATTAGTGGCTCGTAATACAGAATATACACTGATTAAAACCCAATAATTTATGGAAATTTGCACAATAATACAATAGCTTCTGGGATCAGACTTGCTTGACTTACATTTTGCACGCAAAATATAAGTCTACTTTTAAAACTCAGTATTAAGTCAAAAGTCATAATTCCACGATAAAGAATAAGGATTTTTTTGTCAATTAACTACATACTATTTTTTATAAACTTCGGTTTTTACGTAGATAGTATAAATTTGCTCAAAACAAATAAATTAATAATTTTTTACACAATTACCTGCTCATCTGGCAATTTGTAGAGTCAAGTGTAATATGCTTCGCTTAAAAAAAATTATCTGTTGAGGCAAGCAAGGGAGCAAGCGAAGAGAAAAAAGCTGCTCCAAACCGTATTGGAGTCACTTATAACAAATAGAACTAAAATTGTAATGCTGTCTTCTGTTTACAGATCGCCTTCTCTTGATGAGCTTTCTCTGTAAGTTGCGTAGTTTCAAGAGTTATTGACGAAGAAACAAAAAACTATGAATTATCGTTTAGCGGCCAGAACGAATGCTGCTCGTGTACTTACGGTAGCTGGAGTCATCTTAATTCTTTCCTTTTTGGTAGATTTCTTTTTTCTGTTGTTTCCCTTTCAACCAACTAGTTTGTTGTGGCAAGTTGACTTGGTAACAGCACTCGTTGATCGCGGAATTGTACCATTTGTAGGCTTGGGTATGCTATTTGCTGGATACTGGTTTGATACTATTGAAGATGTTAGTCATCCAGCTGTAGATTTGAGATTCCCAGCACTTATACTATCTAGTCTTTTAGGATTGATGTTCTTACTGATATTTCCCGTACACCTCAATAACGTGCGCCAAGTTAGCGCTCAAACGGTAGAGCAAATTAATCGAAAAGCAGAACAGGAAGAAAACCAAGTGCAGGCACAACTGAGCAATGAACAGGTTAAAAATGCCTTGGAAAAGCAAAAAAGCCAAGCTAAAGCTCGCTATGCCGAACTGCTTAAAGATGATGAGCAGTATCAACAACTACTTAACGATCCTAACGTACCCCAAGTTGGGAAAGACTTACTCACAAAGTTTAAGGCAAATCCCCAAGAGCTAGACCAGTTTATTGAAAAGCAAAGCGATCCCCAAACACTTGCAGATCAACAACTGAGCAGAATTCGCCAGGATAAAGAAGAAGCTGAGAAACTTTCGACAGATAGAGTCTGGATGTCTGGATTGCGAATTGCCATTAATAGTTCGCTGTTGTCTATTGGTTACTTCATTGTTGCTTGGACTGTATGGAGTAAAAGTCGCGCTGCTGACACAAGCCAACAAACAACGACTGAAAGCCTTGTCACAAAAGCATAGCAAAAATCAACCGATTTTTGTTGTATCTACCCGCTTCCACTTTAACTAATACGGATATAGTCGTGGGTAGTTCACACCAAGGCGATCGCTTCTAACTCTTCTTCCACATCATACCCATTCATTAATTGCTCAATTGTGCGGTCAATCAATTCTACACCTTGATGCACAGATTCAATGACACTTAGATGTCCGCGCAGATCTGCCGCACCAGAGAACCCTTTAGCATACCAAGTCATATGTTTGCGTGCTTGACGTACACCGCGATCGCCTTTATATTCATACAAAGCCTGTAAATGATTCTTGGCACATTCCAACCGTTGAATAGGCGTTGGTGGCGGTAACTGTTCGCCTGTTTTCAGAAAGCAGTCGATTTCTCCCACCAAAAATGGATAACCCATAGTCCCACGAGAACACATAACTCCATCCGCGTTGGTTTGCTCCAAACACTTCACAGCCGACTCAACCGAGAAAATATCCCCATTAGCAATGACTGGGATAGAAAGAACTTCTTTTACACGAGCAATCCATTCCCAGCGAGCGTTGCCATTGTAACCTTGAGCGCGGGTACGTCCGTGTACCGTAATCATTTTTGCTCCCGCATCCTGCATCCGAAGAGCAAAGTCCAGAATAGTAATTTCTTTGTCATTCCAGCCGATACGGGTTTTCACCGTCACAGGAACATCAACTGCCTTGACGACTTCTCGAACAATTGCCTCAGCAACTTCCGGTTGACGTAACAACGAAGAACCACCACCATTCTTAGTAATTTTATTAACAGGACAACCCATATTAATATCGACGGTATCAGCCCCTTCTGCAACCGCCATGATTGCCGCTTCCGCCAGAAAATCCGGGCGACAGTCAAATAATTGAATGCTGATCGGTCTTTCTAGAGGATCTACCTCCATAATTTTGGGTAAATGTTTGACATAGTGCAACCCTGTCGCATTCACCATCTCCGTATACATCATCGAGTCTGGAGCGTAGCGACGTACCAAACGACGAAACACCAGATCCGTCACCCCAGACAAAGGCGACTGAAGAACGCGACTTTTCACCTCTAGCGAACCAATTTTGAGAGGTGTTGAGAGTTTAGTTTTCAAGCTGTTTGAGAGCGTGACCATAAATCATTGGCTAACGGCTGACAGTTAATAGCTTTAATGAGGCACTAAGCTTTTCTATTGTACTAAGCTATCAACTATTCGCTAATAGCTTTAATAAAGACGGCAAACACCACTTTGATGTTACGGTTCACCCCAATTCCTCCAAGTATTAATTCTCATACATTAGACGAAGTGAAAGTAAATCAATCGATGAGTCAACTAGATTAATCATGAGGCTTACTTAACCGTCCCACAAAGGTTCGGAAAACCACCCTTCATGGACTGGCTAGATAAGCCCAGTATATATATCAGCATAAACTGGAGTGAAAACTCTAGAGAAAAGCCAGACCAAAGGTACTCGTGCTGAATTGGCTACAAGCCACTTCGCTCAAAAAATAGCCCTTAATACTCAAACACATTCATTTGTAGTTATACGGAGCCAAAACTTAAAATGGCAAAAGTAGTTGGAATTGACTTAGGTACGACAAACTCCTGCGTAGCAGTTATGGAAGGTGGAAAACCCACAGTTATTGCTAATGCGGAAGGTTTTCGGACAACCCCTTCAGTAGTTGCTTTTGCGAAGAATGGCGATCGCTTGGTAGGTCAAATTGCCAAACGCCAAGCAGTCATGAACCCCGAAAACACCTTTTATTCTGTCAAACGCTTCATTGGACGTCGGTATGATGAAGTTACCCATGAAGCTACAGAAGTTTCTTACAAAGTTCTGCGTGATGGCAACGGCAACGTTAAAGTAGACTGTCCCATCGTCAGCAAACAGTTTGCACCAGAAGAAATTTCGGCACAAGTTCTCCGCAAGTTAGTTGAAGATGCCAGCAAATACATTGGTGAACCTGTCACCCAAGCGGTGATCACCGTACCTGCCTACTTTAACGACTCCCAGCGGCAAGCCACCAAAGATGCTGGTAAAATTGCTGGCGTTGAAGTGTTGCGGATCATCAACGAACCGACTGCAGCTTCTCTAGCATACGGCTTTGATAAAAAGAGCAACGAAACCATCCTCGTTTTTGACCTTGGTGGTGGTACTTTCGACGTATCGATCTTAGAAGTCGGTGATGGCGTTTTTGAAGTATTAGCTACATCTGGCGACACCCACTTAGGTGGTGATGACTTTGATAAGAAAATCGTTGATTTCTTAGCCGAAGAGTTCAGAAAACAAGAAGGCATTGATTTGCGGAAAGACAAACAAGCGTTGCAACGTTTGACCGAAGCCGCAGAAAAAGCGAAGATTGAACTTTCTAGCGTGACTCAAGCAGAGATTAACCTGCCGTTTATCACTGCTACCCAGGATGGTCCCAAGCACCTAGATACAACCCTGACACGCACCCAGTTTGAAAAACTCTGCGCTGACTTAATTGATCGCAGTCGCGTCCCTGTAGAGAACGCGCTACGCGATGCTAAGTTAACAAAGAACGACATTGATGAAGTCGTGTTAGTTGGTGGTTCTACCCGCATTCCTGCAGTTCAACAAGTAGTGAAGAATGTGTTGGGTAAAGAGCCAAACCAAAGCGTTAACCCTGATGAAGTTGTGGCGGTAGGTGCAGCAATTCAAGCAGGTGTGCTTTCTGGTGATGTTACAGGTATCTTGTTGTTAGATGTGACACCACTCTCCTTAGGTGTGGAAACCTTAGGTGGCGTGATGACCAAAATTATTCCTCGCAACACCACCATTCCTACTAAGAAGTCTGAAGTCTTCTCCACTGCTGTGGATGGTCAAACCAACGTGGAAATTCACGTACTCCAAGGCGAACGGGAGATGTCAAACGATAACAAGAGTTTGGGAACCTTCCGCCTTGATGGTATTCCTCCGGCACCACGTGGCGTACCTCAAATTGAAGTGACTTTTGATATTGACGCTAACGGTATCTTAAATGTCACCGCTAAGGACAAAGGCACTGCTAAGGAACAATCCATCAGTATTACTGGTGCTTCTACCTTAGATAAGAGTGACGTTGAACGGATGGTTAGAGAAGCCGAACAAAACGCGAGTACTGATAAAGAACGTCGCGAGAAAATTGATCGCAAGAATCAAGCTGACTCTCTGGCATACCAAGCAGAAAAGCAAATCCAAGACTTGGGAGATAAAGTCCCGGCTGCTGACAAGACTAAGATCGAAGGTTTGGTAAAAGACTTACGTGATGCAGTCTCTCAAGAAGACGACGAACGCATCAAAAAGCTGATGCCAGAACTGCAACAAGCACTGTTCTCTGTTGGTAGCAATATTTACCAACAAACAGGCGGCGGTGATTCTGCTGGTGCAAGTGCTGGTGGTTCTTCCTCCTCCTCCTCATCTTCTTCTGGTAGCGGTGACGATGTTATTGATGCTGATTTCACCGAGTCTAATGAGCATAAGTAGTCTTTTAAATGTAGGGCAGATGCCGAAATTTAGTTAATCATCGATCCCCCCCTGAAAAACTCTAGCCTCCTAAAACATGGGTAAGCGAGCGTTGAAGAATGTGGCATGGGTTGGGGGGATTTACCAGGGTGAACATCATTAAGTTCAATTCCATCGCCCCATTCTATGATGTCTTTTGGATGGGGACTTTTTTATAAGAATGCCCGTTGAAAACCCTGTTATGCGCGGACAGGGGTAAAGTCTGCCGGGGGTTTAATGGAACTCCAAGAAATAAATTATCCAATTCTCAAACTCAACCTATTTCCTCATTCC
>JAQYWP010000030.1 GCA_029379285.1 Rhizonema sp. PD38 | reverse complement strand
ATTATAAGTTGGTATAATGACAGAAATAATGGGCACAAATTAACTTCTTATTTGGTTGATAATTTTACTATTCCCAAAAATGAAGTTAAACTAACATTATTGCTAACGTATACTTTTTTTCAAGTAATAGAAAGGGCTCATCATACTACTCCAATAGAATTCTATTTCAAAAAGTACAATCAAGTCACTTTGTAATCGACCTCTATATTTAATGAGATGCTGTAAAACTCGGCGCAGATTACCCAAAATAGTCCTGACAAACACTATTGGTTTTTGCCAGTTTTTAGCATTGAGCAGGCGTAGCTGGCAAATACACAGCCCACAACCACGAGCAAGTTTGAGTAAGTAATCTTTTTCTAATCGCCAATTTGGTATTTGATGGTAAGTGTGCATGCTAGGGTTATACCAAATTTGCCATCCAGCTTTGTGGATGTAAAGTAATGGCTCATAATCATCCCCCTGTACAAGAACACCTGGTAGTTTTCCCGTTAAAGTAGGACGTGTTGGAACATTTTCATTCCATGCTTGCTTGCGAACAACTAAGCAAGCTGCAGGAGGAAGTATTAAATTATCTGGAGCAAACAAAAACGGTTTGTTTCCATGTTCTCTAATAGCTAGAAAAGCTTGAATTCTTTCAAAATTCTTAGGGGGATTTACTTGATAATCACCATGAATTTGACCACTCCAAGCACCAGCTTGAGGATGTTGTTTACCAAATATATAAGATTCTTTCAGCAAATCGGGTGCTGGCAGGTTATCATCATCTAAAAATACGATGTATTCCCCTTTAGCTTCGCGTACAGCTCGCAGTCTTGCAAAGGCGGCTCCCTGTTCACTTTCCAAAAAGTGCATGAGTGGAAATTCATCATCCCAACTGGCTTGATAACTGTGAATTAACTTAGCTGTATCGTCGGTACTGTTATTGTCAACGATGATGATTTCCCATTTTAGATGTTCGACTCCTATCTGCGATCGCAACCCTTCCAAAACCTTAGGTAATCGCTCCTCTCCATTATAGGTAGGTATGGCTACGGTAATATCTAAATTTTTTATTACTAATTCTGTCATAGCAACGATTACTTTGTTTACTGCTAATTTTTAACTTTAGCTATGAACATCTTTTCTTAAATAACCCTGTTTTTCTAAAAAGTGCTGAGAAAACTACTAAAATATAGTTGTACATAGCAAGCTACAGCAAAATTATATTTCAAATATAGAAACTGCTCCTCATGTTTTAAGTTTGCATATAAGATGCAGTTTAGGGTTCCGTATTTTTAGTGATTTTTTGATAAATTTTTTATGGATTAGCTGCAATTAGCAGAGTCTTTCGCAGTTCGCATTCCCCCAATAAGAGTGTCCACGATGACACACCGTATCACACTACCAGGTTGTGTAGAATTTACTGAGTTAGGTACAGCTACAACAATTTTCAAACCAAGTGAATCTGATGAAGGAATTTGCCCTGTTTGATTTGCTAAACCACCTGTGTAGTCGAAGGTAATTGTCTGTGGCTTGGTTGGATCGTAAGAAGCGTAGGAAAGGGTACCAGCCATATTTTCACGAATAAGGTTTGTACCAAGTAAAACTTGACCAGAGCTAATTCCCAAATCAGCACCCAAATTCTGCCAGTAAGGTGTAGAAGTAGTGGGATATATAGCAATTTTTGCAACTCTATTGCTATCAGTTTGAAAACTAACACTGTAACTAAGTTTCGTTTTTTTAGCTTGTCGTTGTGCTTCCTGAAGTGCAGTTAGAACCGCGTCGTTAGCCTTATTAACTCGTTGTCTGTTGACAAAGCTAATCCATCCAGGAGCCGCGATAGCTGACAGCACTCCTACCATCAGCAACACGACTAAGACTTCCAGCAAGGTAAAGCCTGCATTCTCTTGGGCGTAACAACATGTTACTAAATATTGCTGCTTCGTTTTTTGCTTACTCTTACTCACATGCAATAGTTTTAAGCCGAGGTTTTTCATGATAAGTGCAATTTATTAATCTTTCCATTGTCAGCGTTCACTTAGTAAACAGATATCCGTGTCCTTGTATGCGTATACTTTGACTAGGAAAATAAGCTTTTTTACTATCCGTATAATCTAGGTTGTTATTTTGTAAGCGAGCTAGTGCGTTCCCTCGTAAAAATACTTGTGCTGTAGTGTTAACTGTGTCCACACAAGCATAAAAGCTAGTCATTTTAAGAGCATCAAAACTGCTAGGTGGTACTTTTGATGAGCCAGTAGCACATGCTGTTGCTGTAGGCGCACCAGTGGTTGTTTGATCGATAAAGTCAACCAGTACTAGAGGAACATTAGTGTAAGCGGCTAAAGCTTTTTTCCAACTATTCATCTTGCTTTCTAAATTGCCAGATCCATCAAGGTTAAATCTTTGAAAACCGGGACTGGGACAATGATCGCTAATATACTTCTGATCAGGATATTCTTTACAAGATCCAGCTGTAGAGTCAGTATCCTGTATGCCATCACTAATCTCCCATCTGGCAATGCGTGCTGCATTAGACCATGTAGAGTTAGTATCTTTTATTAAATAGTAGGCAACCAATGAGTAAACAAAAGAATCGTCTTGATCAGTGGTTGTAATTGGAAGTCCTTTGTTAATAAAGTCGCGCTTCCAGAAAACAAGGACAGGAACTCTAGTGCTATCAGGTGGAGGCAATTGAGACTTAGTTGCATTTGTGTCAGTAATTGCTGCAATTCCTGTATCATTATAGATATATACTGCCTGCTGTAAATCACGGGTAATGTAATCCAGCGCAGCTTGAAGCTCTTGCTCAGTATTTGCCTTTGCTTGCTCCTGCCTGTCTGTGTTGAGAGTATTAATCATAAATCCAAGCAATGGAGTAATTACAAGAAATGCGAGGATCAAGGCTACCAGCAATTCAATCAGGGTAAAACCACCAATTTGCTTTTTGAGCCTAGAACGTTTCAGTTGGCTACTAAGCAGAAATTTGAGTACATTCGTCATACAGTGGTCTTCCTCTTACTGATAGCTATACAGCCAATAACGTGCATTTACCCAGTTAATTACAGTTTTTCCCAGTGGCAACGCCAAGACGTTGACATAAAGCTTGATATGTGGTATTCCTACTGCCAATATCTGTTGTCATTTCTACTAGTGGTGCTTGCCGATCACCCAGTCCGCCTGTGAAAGTATTTTGTGTTTTCCGTGTATCACCTGTACTGGCTGTCAGAGTTTTAGAAAAGTCAACATCTGCACGATAAACTCGAATTCCTAAACGGTAGCCATCTGTTGGCTGACTATTTGTAAACATGATTTGTGCAGCTTGAATATAAAACAAATCATCACTATTACAGGTAGAATGAATAACGATTGTGCTATCCTTTTTAAAGCAATACAAACCAGGCTCGGTTGAGTTGGTCGGAGGTGGCATGTTTGTAGCATTAATTAAGTAGTTATCTGAGTTATCCCTAAGGTTTCGAGTTGTCGTTGAACTGGCAGGAGCGAGCGGAATAGTTTTATCAGGAGCCGTGATTGATCTAGTTCTGATACTATCAATGTATGATTTAGCGGCTTGAGTTGCCAGTTCTATCCGTCGAGCCTGAACTCGAGTTGCAGTTGAGAGGACGATGACGGGTGTGATCGCTGTTAGCAAAATAGCAACCACAATCAGTGCTACCAGCGATTCAATGATTGTAAAACCAGACTCACTAGAAGAGTGACCTTTTTGCTGTTGTTTGCGCTTAATCATGAATGACTCACTAGCTTCTGGAATTTTATGGGCAAGCAGGACGTTGATCTTGAGTGATAGCATAAGTGTTATCGTCGGCTTTCTTAGCACACAACAAAGTTTGCACCCAAGTGTCATCTCGACCAACTTCCCGGAAGAACTCGTTGGGCAGATCATCAGGTGGTTGCACCAATTTTTGAGCAAATAAGTCAGGTGTTTGAGATAGCAGCCCTACATCATAACCCCATTGCCGTTGAGGAGCGATATAGAAGGAAGTTTGCTGATCATTAGCATTGATTGGATAAGGCCGAGCGGACAAGAATCCTTTGTACGGTCCGGTAGCATATGCACTTCGCTTGATCTGGATAAATGAGCCATTAATTATGGCCGGGTAAGCAGAACTTGCACCTCCTTCTGGGTTCCAGTTTTCTAGAAACCGTACAAAGTTGTGTAGACCGCCATTATCTTCATTAGGACGAGCTGGGGTATCACCACCAGCAGCGGCTAAATTGAAAGTAGTACTGGTAGCTGTTTGCAACCATTTTTGATGGTCATTCTTATTCCCGTTAGGACCAATACGATCTTGATTGTTTGGGGTGTTGCCACTCGTATCTCCCAAGGGTGATTTGATTTGTAAAACTGGTTGTAAATACGGTTGACTTTCTGGTGTAGCACTTAGCGTGTCGGAAGAAAGTTTTAGGGGACCTGGATTGCCACTGTCAATTGGGCTATTATTTGAGTTGTTTGTCTGAAACCATAGGGCGTTATTGGTTAGCCGAGTTTGACCACTTTTGAGAGGATACTCTGCTACATTAAGGTCTCCGCGTATTCCTAAAATAGTAGGTAGATTATTAGCATCAAGAACTAGAGCGCCATTATTATCACGCTTGAAAGCAACTCGACGGGGGTAACGTTGATAATCAGAAGCGGCAGGTTGAGCTGTTGTACCCGAATTTAATGTTGATACATTTTCAGTCCCATCAGTCTTGATCTCCCATGAGTGCTTATTGTTGGTTGGGGTTGTCAAGTCTAAAAACACATACCACTGATCAGGTTGACACTCTGAAACAGGTAGTTTCGGACATACCTCCATCAAATACTCATTAAACTTTGTTCGCCGCTGTATCGGTGTAACAAAGTTGTTTAAATAGGAACTATATTGAAAGCCTGTGGTATTAGTATCGAGGTCTTGAGGATAGCCATCATTGCCATACCAGGCAGCATTTGGAACGTAGGCGTTAGTAGAAAACCCATTTTGCTTAAATTTTGTAATTGAATCATTATTTCCCAAGTTATTGTTCAGGTCATAGTCTCCTTCATTGCGGTAGCCTGTTCTGAAGTTATTAGAAAGTAAGGTTATGGCATCTGACAGTACGCTTGCCTGTCGCCACTCGTCACCAACCGTGCATTTAGGTAGCCTTGTATCACCTGCACGACATGCAAAGTTGGGATTGCGCTGAGAGGCAGTGCGAGAGTAGAAGTTGCTCCAACTAGGGTCCAAATCTACTGTAAATTCTTGTTGAGTGTGTTTATTAAAGTCACCCTGAATATAAATAGGCAAGTTGGAAGCCAAAATTAACCCTCTCTCTGTGTCCCTATAATTCGTCTTATCGCGCCAAATGCGGTTACCATGAATTAGCATGACGGCGTTAGGACGGCGAGTTGGATCGAGTATGTAATCCACAGGACTTTGTGATTGCTGGGTTTCTGCTTTTTGTGTATCTGAGCCAGTTGTAGGTTTAGCAACGCTTAAATCTAAAAGTGCATCATCTCGAGTGGCATAGATAAGACCACTATTTGGCAGTAAATATTCTTGTGGTGTGTTATTTGATGTATCACCAATGGTTTTTCCTCGTAACGCGCCGATATCTAACATCGTGGCCCGAATTTCTAAGGGTTGGCGCTGTATAATTGGAAGGTCGTAGTCTGCTGCTGCTGGTATTTTGGCACTAACTTTTCCATTACCATCAGCATTTGTGAATGTTTCTATACCAGGTATAATGTTGTTGTTTGCGTCTTTCTGTACGTCGTTGTGAATTGCTTTTATCTGTCTTGCATCCAAAAAGGCAGTTTCTTTTATTGCGTTGTCAGGAACAATAGAGGGATCGGATGTAATGCTGCCATCTAAAATTTGTAAAGCGCAAAGTGCAGCATCAATAGCAGATTTGTCAGCACGAGTTCGACTTACAGCAGCTTTTGCCAAAGCGTTTTTGAGAGGCTCATTGACCAAGCGTCCATTAAGATACTTTAATTGGGTTTGGTAATTCAGTACTGCTTGGTAGTTATCTTCAGTCTTATTAGGCACTCCGTAAACTCTACCATTATTAGAGCTACTGGCTCTATCACTATTAGTGGGATCGTAGTAACTGCTAACACAAGCAATTGGTATGGGATTATTCCCGTCATAATTATTGGTTTTGTAGTGGTATACTGCTGTAGCCCGCATCCGCAGATATGGTGTATAAGTCGGGTTTGGTAACATAATGTCCTTGTCAACAGTACTGTTATTATTCGCAGCATTGCGAGAGGCAACTGGCATCATATCTGACCAAATTTCTTGAGTAGCGGCAGAAGCTTTAGCGAAGTTACTGTCATCAATACTACCAGTGGTGGTGTAACCACTAGGCAAATAAATGCCAGCACCAGTAATTACCCGCAAGCCACCAACAGGCTCTTGTGGGTTAGCAGGTACTGTAGCAGCTGCCACTTCCCAATCTCCATCTCGACTTGTATCTCCCAAATCAGCGAGTTGCTCTACACGAGTATGGCGTGTACGAGTTACAGTAGATGGCTTTGTGACATCTGTTGCATCATTCCACATAATACCTGTGAGAGGTTGAGTATCTTGCAGAGCCGGACCAACAAAGTTGCCGTTGTTCCACCACATTTCAGGCAAGTTGTTACCAATTAAAGCCCGATCTCCCAAAACTTTCTCTTGTCCTTGCAAATTGTTTTGCTGTTGAGTTGGTTCAATTGCACCAGGATATAAAAGCTTATTGCTATCTACATTTAGCGTCAAATTAGTATATGTATTACCACTTATACCATCACTGGGGTCAGTAGGATAAATCCAAGTATCTGGTGGTCTTAAGTTATCACCACTGCCTTGAAGTACCTGACTTGCCTTGTTTCCACTGACTTTGTAATCTCCTAGAGCATCGCTATTGAACTTAATTTCCTGATAAGGTACGCGACGGGTGCGCTTTTTAAAATAAAGCTCTAACTGTGTTCGGCGGATTTGCTCGTCTTGATCTGAAGTATAACTTGGTAAATTAAGCTGCTTCTTTTTACTTGTAATACCATCTTTAACTTCTTGTGGGTCGCTAGTTGCATTATTAGCAATCTGAGCATCAACTAACCGATTAACTCGCTGCACGTAAGCTAGGCTGTTATATGCTATGTTGTCCGATGTGTTCTTTGTAGAATTATTACCATTTAAGTCTACCTGTGTAGGTGTTCCGGGGGCTGCTGGTAGTGCGGGTGGTGCAGAGAATAAATCAACTTTAGTAAAACTGTTACTAGTCTTACCTGTGAAATCCCCATTAGCTATATTCCCACCGATGATAATTCTGGCATTATCTTCCTCGTAGAAACAGGAAGCTCGACTACTTACCTGATACAAGTAGACACCTGTTAACCCCCCAGTTAAAAAGTTACTGTTGGTAAGAATCCTACCATTCAGCCGAAAGTCTGTACCAGGAGTCAGTTCGATGTCATCGTCATAAACAACAGCATTGTTAACGACAGAAAGTTGCACGCGATCTTGTTGATACTCTAAAGCCGAAAAACCTTTATTACTTTTGTAAAGCTCATAATGATTTTGATCGGTAGGTTGAGTGGTAATAGGAACGTTCGCAATATAAACAAAAAAACTTTTTATTAATTTGCCGCCAAAACTTAACCAGCTACCATTAGAAACCAATGTAGCACTTGTACCAAGGGTATCTGCACACTCTCCATTAAGAGAGCCATTGAGCATTGGTAAAGTTCTTGCTTCTAATGGATTTCTGGCACGAGTATATTTTCCATTACTTATCGGAGGATTTTTGTAATAAATTCCATAAAGAGTGTAGCTATCAAATTTACCATTGTTGTCTGTATCAACAGGATATATCCAAGCCGTTGTTAATTCAGGATTAGAGCTATAACTCAGCTTCAATTTAGTTTCATCGCCAAAAGTGTATTTATCTAAATCTTTCGTGAATGCACCTTCTATAGTTAGATCGGTTGGTGTTCCTAGTGTCAGTTTTCCAGGTGCAAATAAGTCATTTAATTTAGCTCTTGCACGCTCGATAGCTGGGGTAGTAGCATTGAGAACAGCCTCATTTACCCGGACATTACTAGCGTTTTTGGAGCGATCAAAAGACCGAAACAAGATTGCAGTTGTTAGCAGTATGACAACCAAGATGACCATAGCCACTGTCGGTAACACAAAACCAGCATTCACCCCGACTCGCCGTCTCTTCGTGATCAAAAAAGTCCGTAGCAGCAAAATAAGTTGTTTTTTAATAGTCAATGTAAGATGTTTACTAAATTTTCGATATTTTTTTATTATTATTTTGAAGAGTTGACGGCTTCTTAACATATTTACTTCCTAAAATTAATTTTTAAATATCGATTTTTAAATAAGATATCAATCTGATTTTTCACGATAACTCCTCAAAGCACCAAAAAGCGTAGTTTTTTCCCCAGGCTCATTGTCAAGAATATAAAAGTATTGACAATAATTAACGTAGAAATCAGGAGTTGCGAAATCCCAAAAATACGCTTTTCAAGATGGCGTGAAACATCAGGATATCAATATATTTTTTTAAGCAATTTCATGGTAATTGTTTTGTGTAATATCAAGTTCGCTCTTATCACTTATAATTAAAGTAATACCCTACCCCCTACCCCTCACAGGTGTAGGTTTTTTACAATTGGGTGAAGGCTTGACTTGGGGGACTTGGAGGGAAAGTGGACTTGGGGGGAAAACCGAACTGCTCATGGGACGGTACTAACTGACGAGAATGGGCTCAAATGGGCTTTTTCCGTTCTTGAATCATCCTTGTCTGCCTGTCTTCTCATCCTCCCAGTCTTGCCTCAACTAAAATATTAAAAACCTACTCTTGTGAGACCCCCTACCCCTCTTCGTAAGCAGGGAACGGTAGGTGGTAGAAGAATTACAAGTAATTATCCGGACTTGATATAATCGATGCATATATTTTGATTGAAGTAATAATTAAATACGATTCAGTACGGGTATTTATTTCATCTTGAGGTAGCCGCATAAACATGTTGTCATGAAAGCATTACCTGCATTACGTAGGCAAAAAACCAAAATATGTAAAAAAGTGTTGATCTGCTGTAATGTTGAATAACAACTGTAAGGGCGGGTTTGACACGATTGTTCGCTTTTACTGACAAGTTATGAGATTAAACCCGCCCCTACACGCCACAGCTTGTCAGGTAAAGTTGTGTTTATTCAGGCATACTTAACTTACATTCCCTAATCCTTTTAAAAGTAGGACCAGGGGTGAGCAAAGTTTATCAGACAAGTACTGTTGGGGAAGTAGATTTATAGTACCCACTGCTCGCTCAAAATATATCAGTGAGTCGAAAATTATTGTTAGGCAATTAAAAACCTCCCCTGAATAGGGAGGCAGTAGAGAAAATTGCCAGTTCGGCGCTTTCAAGAAAAATGGGGAGTAGGGAGGAGCCACTGCGCCCTTGGGGGTTCCCTCCGAGTCTGTGCAAATGGCGTTGGTGAGTGGGGAGTAGGAATGAAAATGTTTCTATCATAAGTAGCGGATGGCTTGCTGCCAGTCCGCAGTTCCTAAGAGAAGCAACTTAGTATTAGTAATGGTTAAGGTTAATCCCAGCTTCTTTCGCCATTGCTTCTAACCCTTTGCTATCCAGGGTTTTGATTGCTTTAGTAGACAGCTTGAGTCTTACCCAGCGGTTTCCTTCCGACCACCAAATACGCTTGCTTTGCAGGTTTGCTTGCTGAACGCGCTTGGTACGACGGTGGGAGTGGGAAACAGCAAAGGCGTTATTTGCCTTTTTACCAGTAAGTTGACAGCGACGAGACATTGCAATAATCTCCAAACTATAATTTGAACACAACTTTTCTATTTTAGAGACAATCTTCCGTTTTCTATAACGGCTTTACTATTTGTCTGTCGGTCTAAGGGCAATACTACTCAGATTTTGGGTTGTTTGTGATGTTCTGGTGTGTAAAGACGCAAAGCACGAAGGCTCCCATCTATTAACTGACAGGTACAAGCGCTTGCGAGCAATTACATGATATTTCCGCGAGTCGGATGCCGTGTATAAATTCCACATAACCATTGGCTATATCTACTTTGACCATCACCTGAAAATACTTTGTTAGTTTTTTTGGGTAAGCATTTAACCATTGAAACAATAGGGCGATCGCCGCAGCCTTGGTTCTGGGGAAAGTGGGCGCGAGCTGATATTGAGGGATAAAATCACGTATGCGTAATTTCTACTTGTTAATTTCCCCCAGAACTGAAACGGGTGATCGCCATACCTTTGGTTCTGGGAGAAAAGTGTCCCTGATGCCCGACTATAAGTCGTTGTTTACTACGCAGGAGAGCATCCTAAAAATGCTCCTGTACCTCAATAAAGTTAGCTCTAGTACACTGCAAAACGGCAAAAATGGTTAAGAATCTGTTTTTCAGGAAATGTAAAGAGCGTGCAACTTGGCGATCGCCCTCACCCTACACAAAGATTGACTATTTTGGATAGTAACCATCTATCAATAGGCGAGCTATCCACTCGTAGCAATCTAGAAAAGGATAGACATAAAACAACGCTAAATCTCTTCACACAAAGAGCGTAATGTCGCAGATGATAGCGTTAGCCCAACCTGGGAAAGCGTCTGTAGGTAATCATCTGGTGTTTTTGGTGGATTTTTGAGAGTTCTTCGTTGTCTTTGAGCAGCTGTACATACTGCTGTTAAGTTAATGTCAATCAAACGTAGGATAAATTCATCTGGGTGAACTGCTTCTACTTTATAAGGTTCAAGAACTGAATTCGGAAAATCTTTTAGATTGAAAGTGACGATGACACTTGCTCCAGAGCGAATTGCTGCTGCTAAAACGTGGCGATCATTTGGATCTGGAAGCTCAAAAAGAGCAATTAAAGGTTCATAACTCGTCACTAGACAATCTCGAACATTGGCATTCATCAAATTTTTGGTTCTAGTTAACTGTTCGAGAGTTAGATCAGGACGATTCAAGAGAACATTTCTCATCCACTCGGAGTGAATTTCCTCAGTCCAACGTGCCTTAAACAGATCGGTCAGCGCAAGCCATATAAGAAAATCTCTCAGAGGCGCTGGGTATAAGACGCAGGCATCGTAGACGGCAGTTAAAAGCACTATGATAAGCTGCTTAATATCCCATATTCAGTTCTTGCGCTTGGGCAGCAAGCTCTTCAAGAGTTTCCATACGTGCGGCATCAATTCTGTTTTTGTAGTTAATGACATCTTGAGTCAAGACTCGACAACGTGTACCAACTTTACGATAAGGGATTTTTCCTGACTCTAGTAACTCTACTAAGTAAGAATGAGAAACTAGAAGAATATCAGCCGCCTCTTGAATGGAGAGTTCTTTTTTGATTGGAACTACGCTGACAGCGTTTCCTTCTGCCATTTGAGCTAAAATCTCGACAAGCAAGTTTAATGCTGCTGCTGGTATCGTCACAATCTCACCCTGAGTGTCGTCATGCATAACCTTAAAAGTGTGGTAAGAACCGTTTTTCTGCAAGTGAGTTGACAAGATTTGG
Organism: Rhizonema sp. PD38; assembly: GCA_029379285.1. Taxonomy (GTDB): domain Bacteria; phylum Cyanobacteriota; class Cyanobacteriia; order Cyanobacteriales; family Nostocaceae; genus Rhizonema. The sequence goes on along the minus strand of JAQYWP010000030.1, from coordinate 7,935 downwards.
CTACTGATTTTGGCTAGAGTCACGTCCTCATGCATAGGGTGCTGTCTGTTCTAAGTTTTGGTATACAGATGTCATATATTATCGCCTTTGAATATATATCACTTACGCTCCTTATACCTATTGCCTGCCGTAGGTTCCAGTATCATTCAGGCGGAAGATCGTCAGCTTTACTTCATTAATTTCTGAATTTACTCCTATATGCTCTTAACAAGCAACTGAAAAGAAGGTAGGTAGAGAGATACGGAATTTTTTCCCAAATCAGTTCATAGTACTATATTATAATACAATTCAGTTTTAATAATTGATCTACATTCAACCTTTGTAGAGACGCGAAATTTCGCTGTAATCCTTACCAATTAACCGTATTGTCTTACTATATAAGCACAATCGAACTAAAGATAGCTCTGAAAACGCTATAAACTTCTTAGTTCACTGGAGTTAAAAACTGATGCAGGATGAACCACCTGTAAATCCCTTTTTGACCCAATTATGCAAAGGATATCATGAGGCAGAAGTTGCTGAGATCGAGCACTACATGGCTGAGTGGGATGCTTCTACCTATATCAGTGTATCTCAAAGTATTTTAGACCATGCTTCCAGAAAAGAATTTGACCGATTAAAATATCTGCGAAAAGCTCACAACTTTAATCCCACTTTCCGCACTTCATCGTGTAATATACGTAGATTTCCAATATCAGGCTAATGGTGGTTAGATAACAATCACAAATCGCTAATAATCATCAGTGTTAATACCCAATAATTGCCCACTATTAGGAATAATTCTTGAAGATCACGATATTACATCTTGAAGTGCGGAATATGGGTTAATTAAAAGAGAGTCGTAAGAGTTCCGAAAACCGGATATCGTCGGGATGGTTCAGCAGTATATCGCAAAGGAAGTGAATATTTGATTGTACGACCAGATCAATTTGGTGTTGAAAAAATAGTGACATATGGATTTAACGATGACTGAAGCAACTCTCAATACCCAAAACCCTGAAATCACAAGAAATTACATTACTCTGCTCTTAGAGAAGTTAACTCTCGATTATCAAAACACCAAAGAAGAGCGAAAAGAAATTGCTTCTCTATTCCCTGTAGATCAAGAGTTTAGTCTTTTAGAGGAAATTGAATTGTTGACGGTAGATATCAGAGGCTTTGCTAGTCAAATTCAAGCAAGAGGTTGGATTGAAAATGAACAACAGGCAATCAAGCGATTGCTAGCTATGCGAGTTTTTGATATTCCAACGCTTGCTCAGTTTTACTTCATTACCAATAATAAAGACTACGAGCAAATGAAAGCTTATATTCGGACTTTAGATTACTTGCGGTTGCTGATTATTGAATATCTGCACTTAAGCACCTCTATTTAAGAAGAATTTGATGCCTCTCCAAACTTCTCCCTAAGTTAGAAATAGACTTAAAAATTTGATTTTTCTTGCGCTACCGATGCGTTATTCAGTTTTTTCCAAATGATACCGCTAGGTTACCAAATACCTAGTGTTCGATAAGCTGGGAAACTTGTTTTCTTTATAGCTTTCCAACCTACCATCTGTAGCCATTCGCTTTTCCCCATTCAATCCAAGCTTGAGCCTTTTGGCTGAGTCTACCTCGCTGTTCGGGTTTGACAGGGTTTGCTCCGGTAATTGCACTTAAAGCCCAAAACCAATGGTCTGGCTCACGCTCAAGTTCGCGCATAATCAAAGGTACAACAGGTTGTCCGATACCGATGATTCTTTGATAAGCAGGGTGTATCGATACTTTGGAAGTAACGGAGAGCATTCCTGTCTCACGTCGCCATTGCTCCACTAATTCTAAAAATATAGTTTCTATTTTTGCGGTTTCAATAACTGGATAACGGTAAGGTGACATTTAACTTCTATTGAGGTTTAAGACTAAGAAACTGCATTAATAATGATGCTGCAAATAGTGTGATGAATTCATCAACATTTATGCTATTCCTTGGTGATCGCAGTTTCAACAGTCTGATTTCCTGCATGAATGAAGATGTATAGCAGGTTTCCTTTGGTTGAGGCGCATCACATTGTAAAGGCGAAGGCGGCCAAAGCCGCCATTCAGAAGTTCGGAGGTGAGGTTCTATTTCACCGCTTCTTCCGTCAACTTAGTTAACACCTCATTAGATCGCTCCACAAAGGATTTCATCCCTTCAGCATCAAAGCCTTTTTGAGACATAAGAGCCAAATCGTAAATGTGTTGGCAAATCATATTCACTAGTACTCCAGTTGGGGATTCACCGCCACCTTGAATAATACTCCCTTGACTGAGACTAGCTAGATGTTGAATCAGGGGGTGAGCAGTATTCACCAGTAAAATGTGATCTTCAGGAAACTCCATCTGTTGCTGCTGCATCATAGAACTCATTTCCCGCATGCGACGCATAAATTCTGGTAAAAGCACCATTGCGGGTGGTGTTCCTTGGGGATCGTCAGATTTCAAAGCTTCAGAGCGGATGTTGAGTCTAGGCTTATTGAGAGCTTTCTCAAATAGCTCTTTCACCGTCTCGCTTCGGGTTTTATTAGTCTTCGGATCGACAATTTCCCCAGCTTTATCTTGATCTAACAGAGTGTTATCCAAGTCAGAATCTACCCGTGTAAATTTGACATCCTTATACTCCTGCTCAAGGAAATTGATGAAGTGAGTGTCGATAAAGGAGTTCATAAACAGAACTTCCAAACCTTGCTTTTTATGCAATTCTACGTAAGTCGCTTGCGAGACTTCATCAGTACAGTAGAAGACACGGTTTTTGTGGCTTTCTTCGTTGCGTTCTAAGTACTCTTTCAGAGTTGTGTAAGGCAATTGGGACGCAGTCTCTCCTGTTTTAGGAGTTACTTCTTCCCATGCATCACCTTCTTGAGTTTGCACCTCAACTTCTGGGGTGACTACCGACTCTTGAGTGCTAACCGTTTCACGAGTCGTGCGGAAGATGATAATGTCTTCGACTTGTTTTTTAAATTTCTCGTCGTTAAGAACGCCAAATTTAACGAAAGTACCCAAATCTTTCCAAGCACTAATGTACTGTTCGCGGTTGTCGCGGTAAAGTTCTTTCAGGCGATCGCCCACTTTCTTAGCAATGTATTCGCCAATTTTCCGCACGGTGCGATCTGTTTGCAAAGCACTCCGCGACACGTTCAAAGGGATATCGGCACTATCAATCACACCCCGCATGGGTAGCAGAAATTGGGGAATAATTTCCTCACAGTGATCGCTAACAAAAACTTGATTGCAAAACAGCTTGATTTGCCCTTTGGTGACATCGACATCCGGCTTCAATCTGGGAAAATACAAAATCCCGTTGATGATAAAGGGATAATCAGTATTTAGATGCACCCACAACAGAGGTTCTTCCTGGAAAGGATACAGGTAGCGGTAGAACTCTAAATAATCTTCCTTACTCAGGTTGTGGGGAGACTCGCGCCACGTTGCTTTCTGCCGATTTAATACCTCACCATCCAACTTGATGGGTACTGGCATGAAGTCGCAGTATGTCTTGATCAGCTGCTTAATGCGTGGTGTTTCTAAATATTCCTCTTCTTCATCTTGGAGTGTGAGGGTAATAGTGGTACCGCGAGTTGTGCGGGCTGAGTCTGACAAAATGAACTCGGGAGAACCGTCACAACTCCAGTGAACCGCCTCTGCGCCTTCTTTGTAAGACAGAGTATCAATTTCGACTTTCTTCGCCACCATGAAAGATGAGTAGAAGCCAAGACCAAAGTGACCGATAATTGGTTGGTCAGATTTACCTTCGTACTTGTGGATAAATTCCTCAGCACTAGAGAAAGCAACTTGGTTGATATATTTCTTAACTTCCTCAGCAGTCATGCCGATCGCATTGTCGCTAATGGAAAGAGTCTTGTTGCTTTTGTCGATAGCGAGGATGATTTCTGGTTCGCCGATTTCTTCAGAATATTCTCCAGCACGACTCACCATTTTCAATTTTTGGATGGCATCTACAGCGTTAGATACCAGTTCCCGCAAGAAGATTTCGTGATCCGAGTAAAGCGACTTCTTGATAATCGGGAAAATATTCTCAGTATGAATACTGATGGTGCCTTGTTCTAGCATGATTGTTGAGGTCTTCAAATATATGAATGATAACTGAGGTAAGATCCACATTGCTCTTGTAACTCAAGAAGCATGTTCGCAGACCGTATTAATCAGGATCTTAAAAGCTGAACGTAGGCGATCGCTCCCCTTTTACAGGCTTGTTTACCCTATAATAACAATTCGGATTTCCCTACTCCTCCGTACTACATATTAGATTGATTGAAGCTGATAACTGGCTATGAGATACGAACATTTGACAAAAAGGCCAACAGGTATGGTATATATTTCAATACGCTTTAGTTAAGGCTTTTTCCCCCCAAACATTCGATCCGGAACGCAGTCAGGGCGATCCCCTTAAAAGGCTGGGTAAAGAAAAACCTGCCTCAACGAGCAAATTTCTTCATCGAAATGTATTGATTTATATTTAATATGAAATCAATAGAGTTCGGTGATCCGTGAAGATCAAAACTACCCACGCTCCTCGCCTACTGAGGATTTCCCACGCCCAGGCGAGGAGGGCAAAGGAGCGATCAAAGATTAGAGCAGTCCTAAATCAATCAAGCTAACTAGATACCCGACAACTTCTGCGCGCGTCGGGTATTTTGATTCATTGCGATGCCTCAATTAAGAGAGGTGTCGCAGTTTGGGGCGCTGACACATTTATGACTTTTTTCTTACTGAAGGTCATCCCATTATCTCCACAATCAATCACAATTGTGTCACCTGGGACGAAGGTATTCTCCAGTAGCTTGGTGGCGATGGGGTTTTCCACTTCTCGCTGAATTGCTCGTTTGATGGGTCGAGCGCCGTAGACTGGATCGTAACCTGCTTCCACAAGGTAACTACTCGCTGCTGAGGTAATTTCAAAAGAGATTTTTTGCTCGGCTAGGAGATTTTCCACCCGCTTTAGTTGAATACGAATAATCTTTGCTAATTCATTCCGACTCAGGGTGTGGAAAAGAATAATGTCATCAACGCGGTTGAGAAATTCTGGGCGGAAGTGCGATCGCAAAGCATCTGTCACTCGGTTCTGCATTTTGTCATACTTGGAATCATCATTAGCGACATCCAGAATGTGTTCGCTACCGATGTTACTCGTCATGACAATCACAGTATTGCGAAAATCAACTGCTCTGCCCTGAGAATCCGTAATTCTACCGTCATCCAGTACCTGTAATAAAATATTAAATACATCCGGATGTGCTTTCTCCACTTCATCCAACAGCACTACAGAATAAGGACGACGGCGAATAGCTTCAGAAAGTTGACCGCCTTCTTCATAACCAATGTATCCCGGAGGCGCTCCCACCATACGGGAAACCGAGTGTTTTTCCATATACTCGGACATATCCAGACGCACCAAGGCATCATCAGCATCAAAGAGAAACTGTGCTAAAGCACGAGCAAGCTCAGTTTTCCCGACTCCTGTTGGGCCCATAAACAAAAATGAACCAATTGGACGACCGAGATCTTTCATCCCCGCACGGGCACGACGTATTGCAGCAGCAACACTTGATACAGCTTCGTGTTGCCCAACAACTCGTTCGTGGAGGTGCTGCTCAAGTTGGAGCAATTTTTGCCGCTCGGTTTCCAACAAGCGATTTAACGGAATCCCTGTCCATTTCGCCACAATTTCTGCAATATCAGCTTCTGTAACTTGTTCTTGCAACAGTGTCGAACCTTGAGTTTGAATTTCTAGAAGTTGCGCTTCTTTGACTTCGCGATCGTGTTGCACTGCCTCCAACTTACCAAACTTTAACTGGGCAGCTTTGTTCAAGTCGTAGGCGCGTTCTGCCTGCTCAATTTGCACCCGCAGTTTTTCTTCTTCCTGCTTTAATGCACTGATATTCTCCAATAACAGCTTTTCACCTTGCCACTGCCCATTCAATTCTTGCTGTTTTTTCCCTAATTGAGCAATTTCTTGCTGAATGCGTTCTAAACGTTCCTTGGTTTGAATGGTAGCCTTTTCTTCTCCAGCCAAAGACAGCTTTTCCATTTCTAGCTGCATCAAGCGTCTGTCGATAGTTTCCAACTCCGTCGGTTTGGAAGTGATCTCCATTTTCAACTGCGCTGCTGCCTCATCCACCAAATCGATCGCTTTATCTGGTAAGAAGCGATCAGAAATGTAACGCGATGACAATGTTGCGGCGGCAACTAATGCCGAATCGGAAATTTTGACATTGTGATGAACTTCATAGCGTTCTTTCAACCCCCGCAGAATGGAAATCGTATTTTCCACACTCGGCTGATCGACATAAACTTGCTGAAAGCGCCGTTCCAATGCCGCATCTTTCTCAATATATTTACGGTACTCATCCAAAGTTGTCGCTCCAATGCAACGCAGTTCTCCACGTGCCAACATTGGTTTGAGCAAATTCCCTGCGTCCATTGCCCCTTGTTGACCAGAACCAGCACCAACGACATTATGCAATTCATCAATAAACAAGACAACTTGACCGTTAGAGTCGATAACTTCCTTCAGGACTGCTTTGAGGCGGTCTTCAAATTCACCTCGGTATTTTGCTCCTGCAATTAAGCTACCAATATCCAAGCTGATCAGCTGGCGGTTTTTCAAAGACTCGGGAACGTCGCTGTTAATAATCCGTTGTGCCAACGCTTCTGCGATCGCTGTCTTACCCACTCCCGGCTCACCAATTAACACCGGATTATTCTTACTCCTTCGGGATAATACCTGTATGACTCGGCGAATTTCATCATCCCTGCCAATAACCGGATCTAGTCTACCAGCTTTTGCCTGTTCTGTCAAGTCCGTACCAAACTTTTGCAAAGCGTCATAACGGGATTCGGGTTTTTGATCTGTGACTTTTTGAGTACCACGAACTGCTTTAGTTGCAACTTCTAGCTTAGTGGTATCCAAATTTAAACTTTTCAGCACCCGCTTTCCGAGCCTTTCGTCCTCAGCAAAACCTAAAAGTAAGTGTTCTACAGAAATGTAAGAATCTTTCATCCTAGCTCTCGCTTCTTCAGCCCGGTCAAGCATAACATCTAAACTGCGACCGAGGTAGAGCTGATCGGTTCTATCCACTTTCGGTTGGCGTTTTACAAATGCTTCAACTTGCTGCTGCAAGCGCATGGGATCTATCCCACAACGAGAAATAATGCGTGTTGCCAACTCCGTAGGTTCTTCTAATAAAGAAATGATTATATGTTCGACATCTAGTTGCTGCTGTTGATATGCTCGGGCTACATCCTGAGATTTTTCTATGGCTTCCCAGGCTTTATCAGTAAATTTATTCGGATCTGTAGGCTGCATTTTTACAAGTTATTAATTGAAGACTGGCTAATGGAAAACTGGCTAATCGCCCATTGTCGTTCGATTAGCCATTCACTAATATAATGCGCGTCTATGTTACACTTTTTCTCGTTAAGAATGTTATTCGTCATTTGTGATCAGTGACCAATGACCGTTCTCACTAGTTTAGATGCACATTAGCTTACTACTTAATTTAAAATGAAATCACCGTTCTGAAGTTACCTTGCCAAATGTTCCTGTTAAAGCTATCTTCATTAGCATTTGTCAACCCCTCTGGCTGGGATGACATTAAGATTGTCAGTCTGGTTTAAATTGTAGAGTGAGTCAAAGTTGGTCGGGGTCGAATCTCCCAAAATATTGGTGACAAAAGACTGACCACTAGCAACACCCGCAATAGTCCGTCATTGGCAAGGTTACGAAAATCAAAACCCCCAGTTCAACTAAAGGAATGTAAATTTAGCTCCCACTTGATGGCAGTGTAAAACTCCTGATAAATACCAAATCCCAATCAAGCAAAAGTCTATGCCTTGCGGTTGAGGGTATAATCTGTATTAGCACCAAAGGCCTTAATTGTTCGATTGTTAAATATATTGTAG
>JAQYWP010000350.1 GCA_029379285.1 Rhizonema sp. PD38 | reverse complement strand
ATCTTGAACTAAGAAATATTTGCATCTCTGTTGTTTTTTTTTAATAGATAATTATTTTATTGGTTGAGGCGTTTTTGCATATTTCCTGTCGAATAGCGGATATGTAGTCGCGGCGATCATGTTTATATGCAAGCTATTGCAAGCCGTACAGGAAGTTTTAGGTACACAACAACTGGAGTGTATGAGTACAAACTCAAGATACTATTGCCGCTTCAAAGGATGTGTTTGAGGGTCTAACAAAATAAGGCAGATCAAGTACGAGGAAACTTTATACTAGAAAAGTTTTATTGACAAGTAATACTGTATTACTGTCGCGATCACTACATTAATTTATAAAATAAAATTGAGAATATAGTGCAACAAGTATAATAATATTTCTTTTGGATTCTCAAAAGAATATCAATGATTCTTGAAACAGAGTGTTGCTTTGAAGTTTTCAATAAAACATCTGCATCAATTTCACCCAAGAGTTCCTCAGGTATGGGAAGAAAAGCAAAGCGTTTTTTTAAATTATCAGCAGTGAAGTGTAAGTGTTCATCAAATCACCTTCGCGTTAGCGCAGATCGCCGCAGGCATCGCCAAAATAGAATACACCCAAGCCTTCTCTGAACCCTTGGAGTTTACCTTTGGGGATCATGGCTACCTATGTATCAACAATTAATTTGTTGGCAGATGGAGTGTGCGATCGCAGCATTGCTTTTTCTGACTTAGGCAGCCTGGAATACCAATACCCAAAAGAAAACTCAGTTCTGGAACCTTAGACACTACCAATCGCTGTCCTATTTCATTTCCCACTTGGGGATTGTTGAAGACTTCAATTATGTGTAAAAAATAATACATTTATAGTCGAGTAATCCCTTAGGTAAATCGAGAAACTCATTTCCATAGCCGTGTACTTGGACGTGAGGGGAGCGTTGATTGTCTGAGAACGTGAGTCTTCCAGGGTTAGGAATTAACCAAAAATTCAATCTCCCGTTTCTTTCGCCACCAATACTTATCTCATCAGGAGTATTCCACGCAACTAAAATCTCATGAATCTCTGTACCTTGAGATCGTGGAGAGTCAAGATGACATCGAAATTGCCTTGCCACTATAGAGCGTAGACGTTTCCCAGAGCTAGAGGAGCAGTCACTTGCGACATTTTTAATTTTTTTTAATGAAAAAGACTTTCATTAGCTGAAATTATAGTGTAAGCTCGTCCATAGAGTAGTTGAATAATTTTATCAACTAACGAAAGGTGTAGAATGACAATAACTTCTAGAAGTCCCCTCTCAGTGGAGCAAGACCTTGCTGACTCGCCTTGGTGGGCGGGGAATGCAAGGCTCACCAACTTATCAGGAAAATTGCTTGGCGCTCACGTCGCCCATGCTGGTTTAATTGTCTTGTGGGCTGGAGCCATAACTTTATTTGAGCTAGCGCACTTTGATCCGGCGAAACCAATGTACGAGCAAGGCTTAATTTTGCTACCTCATCTAGCATCTCTTGGCTGGGGAGTAGGCGCAGGTGGTGCCGTTGTAGATACATACCCTTACTTTGCGATCGGAGTCATCCATCTAATTTCTTCAGCCTTTCTGGGTTTCGGCGGTATCTTTCACTCCCTGCGTGGTCCGGAAACTTTAGAGCCGAAGTTTTCTTTCTTTGGCTATGATTGGGCAGATACCGGAAAAATGACGACAATCCTGGGAATTCACCTGGTTTTACTGGGCTTAGGAGCATATCTTCTCGTCGCTAAGGCAATGTATTTTGGTGGCTTGTACGACCCAAACATTGAAAATGTGCGAGTCGTTACCAATCCGACACTAGATTCTGGAGTCATCTTTGGCTATCTGTTTGGAGCTATTGGTAAAAGCTGGATTGCTAGCGTTGACAACTTAGAAGATGTGATTGGCGGTCATATTTGGGTCGGGACAATGCTCCTAATCGGTGGCGTTTTCCACATTCTGACTAAACCATTTGCTTGGACGCACCCGTTATTTGTTTGGTCTGGGGAAGCTTATCTCTCCTACAGTCTGGGTGCTTTATCTTTGATGGGCTTTATCGCCACTTTCTTCGTCTCAGTCAACACCACAGTTTATCCAGAAGTGTTTTATGGACCAGTTCTGGTCATCAAGCAGAATATCTTGCCTTATTTTTCCTCGGTAGATCCTGATTTTGTGTCATCGAGGACTTGGTTAGCAAACGCACACTTTTGGTTAGCTTTCTTCCTCCTCCAAGGTCACATCTGGCATGCACTCCGAGCACGTGGATTTGATTTCCGTAAAGGTCGAGTCAGCGAAGATGCTGTCATTCCGCAACCTATTTAATGGCAAAAACTTGCAAAATATTTTAAAAGTTGCAATTTTTTATCGCTGTAATAATGCTAAAATTTCTCACTGGAGTTTAACCCATGACAGCAGTAATTGCTGATAGCCCTTACGAGCAAAGAATACCAGATGTTGGCTGGTGGGCTGGTAATTTTCGTTTAATCAACTTATCAGGTAAGTTATTGGGCGCTCATATTGCCCATGCAGGATTAATTGTGTTGTGGGCTGGGGGGATGACTTTATTTGAGTTATCTCGCTACAATCCTGACTTACCGATGTACACACAAGGGTTAATTTTGTTGCCTCACTTGGCAACTCTTGGCTTGGGCGTAGGTGCTGGTGGTCAGATTATTGACACTTATCCCTTCTGGGTCATCGGGGTAATGCATCTAGTTTCCTCAACTGTTCTGGGCGCTGGTGGAATTTACCATTCTCTACTAGGACCAGAAGTGCTACAAGACAATCCCAGTTTTACGGGTTTGTTTGGCTATGACTGGAAAGATAAAGACAAAATGACGACAATTTTGGGAATTCACCTGACATTGTTGGGCATTGGCGCACTGCTTTTAGTTTCCAAAGCTATGTTTTGGGGTGGACTTTTTGATCCCTGGACTGGCGCGGGTGGAGATGTGCGAGTGATCGCTCATCCTACTCTCAACCCGATCAAAATTTACGGCTACCTGTTTGGTGCTTGGGGATCTGAAGGAATGGCAGCAGTCGATAACTTAGAAGATGTTGTCGGCGGTCACATTTGGATTGGCTCGATCTTGATTTTTGGTGGTGTTTTTCACATCTTGACTAAACCCTTTGCTTGGGCACAGAAAATTCTAATTTACTCGGGCGAAGCTTATCTGTCTTACAGTATTGGTGCTGTGGCATATATGGCTTTCTTTGCTGCCTACTTTATTAGTGTTAACAACACCGTCTATCCGGATGTTTTCTATGGTCCACTTGGAAATCTAGAAGTTTCTACTGGCAATGTCTCTTCTCGTGGCTGGTTGGCAATTTTCCACTTTGTCCTTGGTTTATTGTTTCTAATCGGTCACATTTGGCACGCTCTCCGTGCTAGAGCAGTAGAAGCTGGTTTTGATTTCAAACAGGGTGACATGATTCAACCTGTAAGTTATCCTGAAAGTGGTAATCTTGCTACCCCAATAAATTCTTCTGATTTTACGCTGAATTTTCTCAAGAATTTGCCGATTTACCGTCCAGGTCTGTCTTCTCTATCGAGAGGTTTGGAAATTGGCATGGCTCACGGTTATTGGTTGATTGGTCCTTTTGCTAAATTAGGTCCACTGCGCAACAGTGACGCGGCTAACTTAGCGGGTCTGTTAGCAGCTTCAGGACTGGTTGTCATTCTGACAATTTGCCTATCGATTTACGGCACTGCTTCTTATAAAGAGCAGTTGCAAACTGTACCACAATCAACACTTGTGAACACTGTTCCCAATGTGCCAGAGACTCTCAAGACTACCGAAGGATGGAGTCAATTTACTGTGGGTTTTTTGATTGGTGGAATTGGTGGAGCAGTCTTTGCATATCTGCTATTGCATAGCTTAGACGTATTCACGGCGATCGCCAATAGCGCAGTTTCATAATAAATGTTTCCTTGTACCTGAACTGCGGAGATATTCCGATCTGCAGTTCATTTTCTTCACAACAACTTAGGATCACATAAAGAGGAGTCAAACATGTCGCAGATAGGTCTATTTTTTGGAACAACAACAGGTAAAACAGAGTCTGTAGCCGAGATAATTCAGAAAGAATTTGGTGGTGAAAAGGTAGTCACTTTGTATAATATTGCAGATGTAGAAGATAGTGATTTCGATGACTATCAATATGTAATTGTTGGCTGTCCTACATGGAATATTGGTGAACTGCAAAGCGACTGGGAAGGCTACTTTACTGAACTAGATAATATTGATTTCAGTAGTAAAAAGGTAGCTTATTTCGGAACAGGTGACGCTGTTGGTTATGCCGATAATTTTCAGGATGCTATAGGCATTTTAGAAGAAAAAATTACAGAACGCGGCGGAAAGACAGTTGGCTACTGGTCTACAGATGGCTACGAATTCAGTGAATCAAAAGCTGTGAAGAATGGTAAATTTGTCGGGTTAGCTATTGATGAAGATAATGAGTCTGACTTGACTAACCAGCGTATTAAAGCTTGGGTAGCGCAGGTGAAAAAAGAGTTTGGTTTATAAAGAATGCTAATTGCTCAACATCTCTACTATTGAGAAGGCTGGTTTCCCGTTGTCAATAACTGGCCAGATTCGTCGCCATATTCGACGCTCGTAGTTTTACCTGAAAGGCTAACAGCTATTAGCTATTCGTTATTAGCTGTTAACTATTAATGAAAAAGACTCTTCTTTGAGATTATTTATGAGGATAAAGAAAGATGATTACAATTTTTTGCGCCTTTTGCCTTTGGATAGTCATTTTTCTACTGATTTATAGTGGTTTGCAGACATTGAGTAAGGGGACGAATTATGTCAAAATGCTACACGAAATTCCCTGTGCTGGTTGTGAATATTTTACCAACGACTACCGACTAAAATGTACGGTACATCCTCATAAAGCTTGCTCACTTGAAGCAATTAACTGTGTTGATTTTATGGTGAAAACTGCCTCCTGTAATGCAACCCAAAAGGGTCAGCACAAGCCTTGCTACAGTACTTGTATTAGCAAAAGGAATGCCAGAAACATGGCTATAGACTAATTATTTTTTGCTACTAGTTCATGAAAGCACTTTCTAAAGATACAATTCAGAATTGGTCTTGAGCCTAATGGAATTGCTATCAAAGTATCTTCTTCACAAGAAAAGTCGATTAAGCACCTCTTCACGCTTGAGATTAAAGTGACTGGCGACATCTCGAAGGATAGAATTGAGTGTTCCGACATTTATCGGATCGTGAGCAGGAATCGTGAGGTGGTGTTCTCATTTTCCTGAGTTGTCAAGCGAATGTGGCTACTCGTCTGATGGGTTGTTTCATATCCCAAACTGTCAAGTGCGCTGATGAGATCTTTGGCAGACAAATCTCTGGGTAATTTCACGAGGCAATGACTTCGTCTCGAACGATATGTAGCCGAATCTGCTTGGGACAGTTTTGCTCATCGGTATAGTGACAGTGAACTGAATCCCGCACCATCTCCCGCAGTGTTTTCAAGTCATCCGCTTGAGTAAATATAGACTCACCCAGCGCTCTAGCCGTGTAGCCACCATCAGGATCGTCTTCGACCAAAAAAACAATTTCTGTCATGCGCTATTTGTAAAACACTATTTTATCTAGTCTAGCAAATAGATCACCCGAACTACTACCGACTTCTTTGTCATTCGTGTCAGTAGTCAAGACGTCCCCTACATGTCAGGTTGAACAAGGCAAGCGTAGCTAAAAGTGGATTATGGTAGCGGTACCAGTGTGACCCAAATCAGCTTCGCGATCGCCTCGCCGATTCCAATCTGTTCATCCAAGCTCGTCAATATTACTGAACCACTTGCTGTACGGCTCAAAACTTGTAAATCTGCGCTTGGAAGAAAACTCAACGGTGTATGCTGATTAATCTTAATCATGGGGAAATAGTGACAATTCGGACGCGATGCCCTTGGCAACGGCTGCCATCCGTATCGCCTTTTTGTGTCTGAGACAGCAATAAGAGCCCATCCTCCGAAACATTCACCTCTCCAATATCAGGAGTTTGAATATCAGTTTTGTTAAAGAATGTGAACTTCTGCCATGTTTGTGTAGATGAATATATTAGGGCTATTTTCTACATAATCACTGCAATGCATAATTGATTTCGATATTAATGAGACTTATTGAGTAAATAAGAATGCGCCATCGTACTTTGTTTCACTTATCGTTTGGTCTTCACGGTTTCAGGTGTTACCGACCACATTAAAGTTACCCATACAGCCAGCCTCCGCGATCTGATCTTGATGAGGATGAAACATATACATCCCAGGAGTACGATAAGTAAATTCCAGAATGTGACGTTCCGCAACCCCCATTGTAATTACGTCTGTTTCTTCGTTTGGAGTTAAGGTTCGACCAGTCCGATAGACTTTAAACATATTGGCATGGATGTGAAAGGTCAAAGGTGGTTCAAGTTCAGTCATGTTGAGGATATACAGCCGGATGAGTTGGTCTTGCTGAATTGGGATGGGATGATCCAGGTAGTAGTTTGGTATTCCATTAAAGGCATACAGTTCGTTACGCCCGTCTTCATTCACGTCATAACCCCCCATAACCAGCACTATTTCATCAGCACTGGGACGACCTTCCTCTGGGTCAATAATGAACATTCCATATAAACCCTTGCCAATATGACGGGTTACGGGAGAAATATGGCAGTGGTACAAATGTACGCCATACGGCTCGGCGTCAAATTCAAAAACCTTAGTGCTGCCATGACTAATGGGAACGACTCCATCCATATCTGTTGGATGAATGCCATGAAAATGCAACGAGTGGGCATGACCTGCACTATTGTGGAAGATAACCCGGATGCGATCGCCTTTGGTCGCCCTAATGGTCGGTCCCGGTACGCGACCATTAATATTCCAGGAAGCAAAATCAACCGCTCTGTTGAGTTGAAGCGTTGAGTTTCTAGCCTCGAAGTTAAATTCCCGCACAGTCCGTCCATTTTCTTGCTTGACTGTGCCGTAGTCAAAATCCCTCAGCAGTTCTAGAGGGTTGAAGCTATTATCAGCAGTTGCCCCTGTTTTCTGAATCGGTGGCACTTTAACTTTCGCTTTCTGCTTTTGCCAAAGGGAAGATAAAACGAAACTTGCACCTGTTAGCCCCACAAATGCTAGCCCTATTTTCAGAAGCTGACGACGGTTGTATAGCTCTGCTTTCTCTGACAGATTTTGATTTGGCATGGTCCTCCTGTAATAGAATTACTAACAGCATCAAACGCACCGCATTTCACTGACTGTGCATAGGGCTGGAGGTGTTTTTTGAGGCGGGCAAATCTTATCAAGGATAACCCGACTTTTACAACCAAGCGGCAGCTATGAGTCCTTGATTGATAGCTGCTATATAATTTCGCATAAATAAAAACTACAATAGAAACGTTAGCCTTGCCCTAAACTGATAGTTTGGTCAGGTGGAGTTAACTACCAAGCCCCTTGTCAAGAGACATGGGGTTGCTACTCAACTACGAAACCCTAGCGAAAGATTCTTAATGACTTTTGAACGAGAACTCACCTACACCTACTTGAGATGAAAAATTATTAAAGCTTAATATCTTAAGATTAGAGCAACTAATAACTATTTGCAACAGATGCGAAGTTTTATATTTGAACCAATTATTACCGCTCTTGTGTTGGTCAAAAGTCAAAAGGCTGATTATGTCGGCTTTTATGTTTATTTGGAATGGTCTGTTTATTTCCGCCCCCGTTGTACTAAAATACAATCTATTTATTGTATGCCATAGATAGTATGTTTTCTGAGTTTCTATTGCGACTAACTTTCATAAATTTATTATAATAAAATACTCAATAGCAAAAGTCAAGCAATAAAATTATTGACCATCTGCGATCACGAGTTCACTATAATAACTCTGTAATAGTATTGCCAATAGGCTTTGATTCAAATACTCTCCTTTATATGTATCATCAAACATGGAAATAACTGGAAAAATATTTTCAGGTATTCCATTTTTAATCGAAACATTATATCATTAACATTTAATTAGAAAAAAGTACTCTCACTACATATAGTCGTTAAT
>JAQYWP010000349.1 GCA_029379285.1 Rhizonema sp. PD38 | reverse complement strand
GATTACCTGTCACGAAAAATTGTAACTTCAGCAGTCAGCACTTCAGGTATTGCGGTCCATAGCGCTGATATCACTATCAGCATGCATGACTCTGAAAATTTCTTTTCTTATCCGAATAGAACAACTGCAAAGATTATTGAATGCTTACAAAAACTTTGTGAAAAGCAGATGATTCAGCGTGCTTTAAGTAGCCTAATGCTGACTACAACTTAGATATTTCAAATGTTGAATTTCTTAAGCTGACGGTAATAGTTCCTTTGATGGTTGTAAATCATTATTGGAAGCTAGCTGAATGTCAACATCTGCTTGCTCGATTTGCTGCTTTAACCAAGAGGAAAATAAATCTTGCTGGATATTCATGCGTAAAGCCTCATCTAATTTAGGGTGAATGATTTCTTCAACCCAAATTAGATGGACTCCTTTAGAACTTACAATTGGTTTGATGATTTGTGCTGGAGTCGTTGTCGCAAAAACTGCTGTGGCAATCTCGGGTCGAAAATCTTGACGGTATCGAATTCCCTGATATCCCCAAGCGCGGCGAAGTTGTGGATCTTGAATGTATTGGCGGGCAACTTCAGGGAAACTAATTTCATTTTCTTGTAAAGCATAAAATAGTTCTAAAGCTAAGTCTCTATCATCTAAAACAACTTCATAGGTGACTGCCGCCATATAATTAAGTTGATGTGCAAAAAAGAAGGTTTCTACTTGCTTACTAAATAAATGATGCGCCAATTTACTTGAAAGCACGTTGATGCGAATCAATTGTTCAAACTCATCTAAAGAAAGATGATGTTTTTTCAGCCATGCCCAAGTGTCTGTAGCTTTGACAAGTTTATTGGCAAATCGCACTCTATCTCCTGCTTGTTGAAGTTCTTCTGGCTGAACTTGAATGCCAGCTTCAACAGCAGCATCACTAATAATCTTAGAAGTGGCGATCGCCTCCACTACACTGGGAAATTGGTACGAGAGTTTCATGTTGTGAATAATGTCTTCACAGGAAATCGTCAAACGTTTTGACATGACGCCATCTATCTGCTTATTTTGGATTTTGTCATTTGTCTAAAATAAATGACAAATATACGAGCGGGTTCAATCAGAGTCGAAAGTGAACAAGTGAAACCAGCCTCTGCTAAAGCTGAAGACCACCTTTTTGCAATTTCTTGAACGGATCTAACATGTAGTCAATTATACGGCGCTGGCGAATAATCACCTCAGCGCTTGCGGTTTGACCTGGTGCTAAAGAGATGCGTTTGTTGCCAGATTCGATGTATGGTTGCTTGAGGGCAATGTTCATCTCAAAAGTTTCGATATTACCAGAACTGGTTTGCTGAACTTTAGAGTCGGGAGAAATCCAACTGACTTGTCCTGGTACTATCCCGTAATCTTGGAAAGGATAGGCATCAAACTTGATTTTGACGGGCATGCCAATTTTCAAGAAGCCACTGTGCTGGTTAGGCATTTGAGCTTTGAGGATGAATGCAGTATTTGCGGGAGCAATTTGGGCAATTCGCTGCCCTGATTGGACGACGGCTCCCGGCTTTTGGATGGGCAACTCAAAAATGACACCATCAATGGGCGATCGCACAACTCGTTGCTGCAACTGAAGATTCAAGGATGCAATCTGGCTTCTAGTTTGAACTATTTGGGATTGGAGTGTAGTCAATTGTGATTGCAAATCTTTCAATTGCTCTTGAGTTTTGAGTACAGCCAACTCACCTGTGTGCATGGAGATGTCTGAGCTACGTTGCTGTTCAACCAAGCGGAGCTGGGCTTGCTGGATATCGGACGAAGCTTGATCAATCGTCCGGTGATAATTGCTTTGCTCCTCAAGCAAGGAAGACTCAGATCGAGAGACTTCAGATTGTGCTTGCTTGAGACTTTGGTTGCCTTCCTTGACAGACTGTTGGATTTCCAAAAAGCGATCTTGGGGAATTGCACCATCATTAAAAGCTTTTTTATACCGTGGTACTTTTTCCTCAGCACCTTGGAGACGAACGAGTGCTAACTCATAGTTCGCTTTGCTCGAATCAATCGTTTGTCGTACCTGGTTGATCTTGGCAACTTTTTCTTCCTTTTGTATGTTGTAGGCATTCTTGAGAGTATCAATTTGCGCTTGCACCTGCTTGAGTTGTGCCAATTTTTCTAATTGTTGAGCTTGGTTTTGTTGCTCTTGAGTATGGATAGTCAGCTGCACTTGATTTTTGAGCGAATTCAGCTGTGTGTGCTGATTGAGTTGCCCTTCTAACTTTGCCTGCGTCTGTTTGAGATCAGTGTGTAGGACATCAGACTCTAATTCAACTAAAACCTGTCCAGCTTTGACTTTATCGCCTTCTTTTACCTTGACAGCAGTGACGCTACCGCTTGCTTGAGAGTCTAATTTTTGTGTTGCGCCTAGTGGTTCAATTCGCCCTCTGGCACTTCCTGCTTCATCCACTTTCGCGAGCATTGTCCAAGGTAAAACAATCACTGTCACGCCCAATAGCACATACAGCAAAGAGCGCGTCCAAACTTTGGGTAAAGCATCCAACAGTTCCTCAGTACCGTAAAACCATTCACTAGTCTTACCTACTGTGTCTGTCTGAGAATTGAGTTCAGTAGATTCCGCATCATTCTTTGGCTTAGAATCAGCTTTACACTCATCCATATCCGGGCTGGTGAGCGCTGATGATGAATTTCGAGATGAGTTTGGCATGGTAGAAATTAACAACTCCTGACTTCTGACTCTCATCGGACATGATGAAGCAGCGATTCCCCAGTAAGTGTAGAGGTGGGTTTCATCTCATAATTTTTCAGTCAAAACGAACAATATTGTCAAACCCACCTTTACAATTGCTATTCGGCTTCACAACGTCTCAACATTTGTTTACATATTTAGGCTTTATAAGATCAACCTAACTTAATGCACGCGCGTAGACGCTCAAGGGCGGTGAGGTAGAGATCTTGACAGCTTAGCCCGCTCTTGACGGCGACTGCGATCTACTCACTCTTTCTAGACGCTGCCTTGAACGACGTACCCCTTGGGGGAAGCACGCGTGACAAGCAGCGGACGCTCAAGTTGGAGCGTCACCCGCACGAATAGTGCGAAGTGCGTGAAAACTGCTGTAACAGCATCCCCAGCACAGATATACCGTATTAGCGTCAGAAATCTGCAACACATGCACAGAGTCACCACCCTAAAAACTGAAACGCTCTTTAGGGTAGTGACTAAGTTATCTGCCGTGTCTAGCAGTCTAATGTTACCTACCAGGATTGTATAAATTTTGGCGCTTGCTTTGAGCGCTTGCCAGAACTGCTTTGCTCGTGATGGGGAGACAACTTCTGCTGCCGCCAAGCAGTTTTGCTGGTGTCTTACTGAAAGCCTCTCACATAAAATTGTCGCGAGTTTTTGATCCAGATCTTGCTGGAAAAAGATAGATGCCATGGCCATACCTCCAACATACAGTTAGTTATTGGTCGAAATCCGAACTTCAATCCAAAGCTACTGTGGCTGAAAGTAATTATAGAAAGTCTTCAGCAGAAACGTCTGCTGAACAGGCGTTAAGAAATTGCTACAAAAAATGTCGTAGCTCTCAAAAGCCTTGTTTCGGTGGAAATATTGTGACATAATTTTTAATAGTTGCTTTCAACGGTAAAACTTGAGCAAGGTGATAGGCAGAGAATGTGAATGAAATCCCAATTGCAAAGGTTTCAAAACTGCGTTATCAACTTGTTCTGGTATACTGACTAGGTTGTTACATGATATGCAACTACCAGGAGTTTCCCCTCGGATTTGGCAGTCTAGGGGGTTCTTACCTGGTTTTGTGCAAATTGTGCTTTCTACTTCTTCATTCATAGGCGTTTCCTAAAAGCGAAGAAGACTCAACAAAGTATCAGGCACATCACCTTAGGTTTTAATTTTCACAAGAGGAGAGCAAAATTTTTACATAAAAACTTTCCATAACTAAGTGGTAAAAGACAACCCTAGTAGGGGATACATAAAGCATAGCTCTTGTATCCTTAGATATTTTTCTGCGAAAGCAAAATATCTAGTTTTTATTCTAAGCCTTTTCAACTCTTACACATTGGATATCTCACTAAAACACATAATCTTCATAGTTATTTCATAATATAACATCAAGTTTTTCTACCCGTATTACGCAAATTATTTCAAGAATTTATACATTTTCTGAAACGCCTTTATAGTAAGAGTCTTAGGCTCTGTAACAGAATTTCACGTTTGTGATGTCTGAGCGCTAAGTGTTTACACTACTTAATCTAATGTCATAATCGTGATTGTCTACATTATTCTCAATCATTTAGGCATAATTATTGAGCATTAATACGAATATCACCCCCACAGATCATAAAAATTGCGAAGCTTCTATCATGAACGAGTTTGCTCCAGTTTAAAAATTGTGTATGTGAGAAAAAAACAGTAGAAAGCCAGTTTTTAAGTAGATTTAACTCACGCACAATTTGGGACTGAAACTAGATGAATAGAGTTTACACACTAAAATTTTAAGAACTGCTGCGCCTATTGCATAGATAAATTTCTCGCTGTTTAGACATGAAATTTACGGAGGAAGATGAACTAATAAGTACGACTACCATTTGTTACTTTTACAGTAGGCAATATAAGACTTGACAAAAACCGAAAACTTGTTCATCTAAAGTTGACCTAAAACTATATATAGTATATTTAAGTACATAAAGTCAAGCAAAGTGATTGACTTTATGTAATCTTTATTTCAATTTTATTATTACTTTGCTCACAAACGCACGGCGATGCGTTGCAACGGCTGCCATCCGTATCAATACGGTTCAGATAAGAAATTGACGAGTCGAGGGGAGGCTCTTGAGGCTGTTCTTGAGCTTCGGGAGCAGGGGAGGAAAGAGTTAGTGGAGAATCATTTCTTTCCCAAGAACTGCTGCTCTACTCAAGAAAGCTCAAGAACAGCCTGCCTTAACGGATAAATGTCTTAACTAAACCGTATTGCCATCCGTATCGCCCTTACAAAGCAAACAATGCCCATATATAGATGCTGTGGTTTCAACCAGCTAGTCAAAATCAAGGCTTTTACTTCAAGTACATCTATTCTTCAAACTCAAAGTACAAGGAACGCGATAACGGCAGAAGGATGTTTCCATGATATAAAGTCACCTTAAAGTGCGTCGAACTGAGGCACTGATGAGATCGACGGCAAAAGTAAGAATAA
Source organism: Rhizonema sp. PD38 (assembly GCA_029379285.1). Taxonomy (GTDB): domain Bacteria; phylum Cyanobacteriota; class Cyanobacteriia; order Cyanobacteriales; family Nostocaceae; genus Rhizonema. The sequence goes on along the minus strand of JAQYWP010000349.1, from coordinate 2,845 downwards.
TAAAAACTATCAAAGTAGTCAGTAGACCTTTGTAATCAAAACTGCTTAACTGCTCAGTAATAAGACGGCCTAAACCACCTGCACCCACCAAACCGACAATCACTGTAGCACGGGTACAATCCTCCCAACGATAGAGAACGTAAGCAAGGAAACGTGGGAGAGTAAGAGGTAAAACGCCATAGAAGAAAACTTGAGAATGACTTGCGCCTAAAGCTTTTAGGGAACGTAAAGGTCGTTCATCTACATTTTCTACGACCTCTGCCATCAAACGGCCAATAATACCCATATTATGTAAACCGAGGGCGATCGCACCGGGCAAAATCCCCGGAAACAATACAAACAGAAAGATTAACGCCCAAATCGGTTCTGGAACAGCACGAGTGAAAAGTAGAAGGAAACGAGTAGGTAGAGGCGGTTTTAATACGGATAACATCAAGGAGTCGGCAGTAGGAAGTGGATTCTCCGCTTCTCGTTTCTTCCCGATTCTCCTTGCGGCCAGAAAAGAAAGCAAAATGCCACCCAAACTGGCAACAGTCATTGCCAAGATAGACATGGCAATAGTTTGAGTAGACAGCACAAACAACTGATTGAGATCTACCCACTGTGGCGGAAAAGCATCTTGAATGATTCTTGCTAAAAGTTGAGCAGTGTGTGGTGACCAAAGTTTGCTAAAATCAGCCTGAACGTACCAAAAGGAAAATATTAATAAAGCAACTCCACTCAACAACAAGAGCTTCACCAGTGGATCACGTTGCTTTCTTTCGTGAGGCTGCTTTAGGTTGAGAACATTCAAATCCATTCGACTGGGAATATCCAAACGCTTCCTTAGAAACGCACTTAAGAAATCAGTCCCGCCACTTAACAACATCAAAGCAAACATCAAAGTCCACATTTGCTCGTAACGCAGCGACTGAAGACTGAGAAAAATCTGATAACCCAATCCACCAGCGCCGATAATACCTAACACAGCAGCAGAACGAATAGAACACTCTAAGCGGTAAAAGCTATAGGAAAGCAGGTTGGGGAAAGCTTGTGGAATTAAACTGTAGGCAAAAGCATTGAGAGGAGGCACACCACTATTAATGAGTGCAAATAATGGCTGACGGGGAGTTTCATCCAAAATTTCCGAAAATACCTTAGCCACAACCGCACCAAAAGGAATTGAGATCGCCAACACTGCTACCAGTGGATCGAGTCCAAAAATATTCACGAAAAACAATCCCCAAATCAGTTCATGAATTGCTCTGGGAATTGCCAAAATACCTCGCATCAACAGCCAAGGAGTGTGAAAGCGAATGTATGAAACCTCCCACCACACCTGACTACAGAGAATGCCACCCACCAACCCGATCACCACACAGAAAAACGTACCACAGACTGCGTAGGCAAGAGTTTTCAACGTCGCATCGAGAGTCAAGAGGAGAAATTCTGGACTTAAATCTGGTGAAAGTACAGCACCAAGAAACCGAAAAACAAGAGTCCAACCCCCAACATTTACCAAATCCTCTTGACGTATACCAGCTACATGCAACGACCAAAAAACAGATATAACAAATAGCAACCCCCATATAGTCTGCCAATTTATCAGTGAAGGTCGTTGAGGAAATTTTAGATTTTTAATTTTAGATTTCAATTGTGATTTGAGATTTGTTCGGTTTTGGATGTTACTCCCGAACCGCTAGAAGATTACTGATAATGTATTTTAGCGAACTCTTAATCCATCTATAACCTATCTGTCATCGACAATCCAGTAATCTAATTTTCTTAGGACTTACGCAAATTCTACGAATACAGGAGCGCTCTTGACTCAGGAGCAGTTCGATAAATTAAACTTTTTGGCAATTTATTTTTGCGAAAGTCCTGTTTCTAAATGGAATAGCGTGAGCAGGACCTAATTGTCCAAAATGCGCTCAGGAACCCAAAAGACCAATCCGAAAACTCGCAAGCCACTATCTACAAGGTTTTGAGACCAGTCCTTGCAGATTCTGTTTCAACGTATAAATCAGGGTCTTATTTGTTACTGATAGTTTAGAGCATAAAAATACATAATCTTGTCCGACGCCAACGTAATTTTTAGTTAGTATGAGTTATGTCGGTAAGACAAGAGTTCCAATTCGTAGTCTTACCAGACCACAAACTAACAAAACTATTTCATTATAAACATCGGCATTTAGTCTAAATCTTTGTGAGGCAATTTGAAAAATTTTCACGACACGTATTAAATGCTCCCCAAATATTCGCTTACTAGATAAAATTTTATTTTCTTCTTTTTGTTGCTCGTTTAATTCTTGTTTTCTTTTTCTTTTATGAGGAGTAGTAATATTTGTACCACCTTGGTATGCTTTATCCCCTGAAAACTCTTGCTGTTCATCAAAATTTTTTTGTTGTTCTCGGAATAACTTTATATCTGCCGTTGGACCGGGAAAACCTACTTTGATATCAATTATATCTTTTCCCTCTGGTAAGGAAACTATCTGGTTTTTAACCGTATGTTACTTTTTCTTTCTCGAGAAAAAATTGTTTTGCTCTTCGCGCTCAGATGGTCTATCAATCGGCTGTTCCAGGCTATCAATCAGTAACTTAAAATTTGTTAAAATTTCTTGTACAATCATTAAATCTCCTTCTTTATTTTCGACAAGTTCCACGTAAACTAGAAAGGAGAATCTGACGTAAAATCTTTCTCCAATAATGAAAGGTATCATTCGCTTCAGTTTTTGATATACCAAACATCATTCCTAAAACTTCAAATGTAGGTATTTGTCTTAAATAAAACGGGCACAAACATACTTGCTGGAGTTTAGACTAAACCATGAAAAACGACCCAGCACGGCTGAGTTAATAATAG
>JAQYWP010000348.1 GCA_029379285.1 Rhizonema sp. PD38 | reverse complement strand
ATTCTGGCGCTTTAGCAGCAGCGATACTGTAAGCACGCGCAAAGGTTTCTAAGAAAAAAACATCTTGTCCTACATAGTAAGCAAATTTCTGCGGTTCTAGCGAGCCATTGCTAATGCCTTGAACAAAGGGATGCTCTAAACAAGCTTGCGCGATGTCTTGATTTGCTTTCCACAATTGGTTAGAAATTGTCATTGGATTACATAAACTCTAAAGATTACTAGAATCGAGTGTAGAATGGAGCGCTACATGCTGATAATGAGTCCAGTGCTGATGGCGCAAGAGCCATTTTCGGAAACCTACATTACCCTAAGGGTTGAACGAGTACCACATGATTATTTTAAAACGGAAGTAAATTGAGCAAAAGTGAGGAAAGACCTCCGATAAAGTCCACAAAATCTGGTTTCCCAGCACTTACCTTTTGTGTTTGAGGTGTTTGCAGTTCTTGAATAAAAGCCTGTACTGTTTGCAATCCTGTAGTGTTATTCTGAGCTAAATAGAGTTTTTGAGCCATCTGGGCATCTTGGGTTGCACCTTGCCTATCAAGCATTTGGTAACGAGTAATACCACGAGCTAAATAAGCACTGGCGTAATTGGGGTTAATGGCGATCGCTTGACTAAAATGGTCAATTGCTTGATGTGCGTTACCTTTTTCTGCTTCTGCAACACCCCAAGTATAAAATTCCTCAAGTGTGGCAACTTTCAATGGTATTCCAACTGCTCCTTGTAAGTTAGCACCATTGAGACTAACACCAGTCAACTGTGCATTCACTAAATAAGTACTTCTCAAGTCAGCCCCATTCAAAGTTGCTCCGTTAAGTTTAGCACCACCCAAATTAACACCAAATAAACCAGCACCGCTTAAGTTTGCACCTCTAAGATCGGCACCACTTAAGTTTGCACGACTAAGGTTTGCACCTGCAAGATTAGCTCCACTTAAATTGGCTCCTGATAAATCAGCCATCACTAAACCAGCACCGACTAGGTCGCAATTTTGACATTGTTTACTTGCCAGCAATTGTCTAATTTGTTCACTATTCGCAGCTTGAGCAGGTGTTATTAGACTAATAGTTGTTAAAAATATGGCTGTTGCTATAATCTGGCTCTTCATAGTTTGTTTGGTAAAATCTTTTGTGTCAGTAGTCACTTTTAGAAGGTGAAGTATTCAGTAATCGTGTCTTTAGCACTAAAACTGAGGTGTGAAAACATAGTTAAATTAGGTCTAATCCTGAGAAGTCATGCTTGATCAGGGTTTAATTTACGTAATTTTCCTTAAACTTTATACAAATTACTTCCTATTTTGTATAAAATATTTTCTTTGTCAAGATTTGCACCAATTAAATTAAAACTACGAGAGTCAGCATTCTTCCGATTTGCATATCAATACTTAGGCAAATCTGAGACATAGCATTTCAGTCGTGCTGAATCTTAAGCGAGCAGTGGTGCAGATACACAAAAAAAACTCGCTTACCTTCGTCTCTGTCACAGCGTGGGCGCAAGTTCTACTGACAATACGCAGACTCTGTAGCTAAAGCTGCAATTAAAAGTTGCTAAGTATTTTTTACATAAAAGACTTTCAGGCGAGATGCCTTTGGCAACGGATGTGCGGCGTATCGCACTGGTAGAACTCTTGTAGTCATCCGATTAAAGTTATAAAAGTTTACAGCTTCACTAAATCTGGCAAACACAAAAGTTACTGGGCTTCTCAACTTTCACAATCATTTAGGAGCGCTATATCAGCACAAATCTTCACATTACGCTGTTAAAAATTCAGAAATCTACTATATGGCAGAAAGTACCCAAATAAATAATACTGCCTTTATTCAGGACGCTTCAAAACTGTACTAAGTCCATTAACATAAGTCACTATTTAATTTTCTGTAACAAAAAAAGCTTATATTCTTTTTCTATATATTATTTACCTTAATTTACTAGTTATATAGTTATGGATGGGAATGAGCAAACAGATCTAGACGCTTTTTTCTCAAGGACAGACTACCACCCACCATGTATGCACGGGTTAGAACTGAATTACTCTTTTACAAGATTATAAAATGTAAAGTTTTTTAAGTTTTAGTGGCAATAGGAAAACAATATAATTAATCAGTGATTGAGAATTAAGATTTACAGTTAACGGCTTCCGGACATTTACATAACAAAATCTTTTATGATTAAATTATTGACTTATGTTAAACATTTATTAATAAACCAGCTAACCCTATGACTCACGATAGATAGAAAAGTTATTCCAAGGGATTGATGAAAAATGTCGAAAAAAATGCATAAATATCACTAGAGAAATCAACAAAATTGTGAATAAGTACTTTTTACGATAGAGGTAAGTATTTTATGGTTATAGGTGTACAGAGACGTGCTGTAGGTGTATTTCCTAATCGTCGCGATGTGGAAGGAGCGCTGCATGAATTAAGAGATTCCGGCTTTCCAATGGACAGAGTATCTGTTATTAAACGGGATTCTGACGGCAATGACGATATCGCTGGCGCTGAAGTGCGTGACACGGTAGGTAATAAAGCTGACGAAGGTGCCGCAGTCGGAGCAGTTTCTGGAGGAGCCCTAGGTGGTTTGACTGGCTTATTGGTTGGTCTTGGTACTTTGGCAATTCCAGGGCTCGGTCCGATTATGCTTGCCGGGGCAACAGCAACTGCGATAGCTACAACTTTAGCAGGAGCAGGAATTGGTGCCGCAGCAGGTGGATTGCTGGGTTCATTGGTAGGTTTGGGAATTCCAGAAGAGGAAGCAAGAGTATACAATGAGCGAGTGCAGCGAGGAAACTATTTAGTTATTATTGACGGTACGGTAGCAGAAATTGCTAAAGCCGAGGAAATTCTCCACCGTCAAGGAGTTGAAGAATTTGCTGTTTATGAAAGACCTGGTACAGAGGCAACTGGCATTGTCACTGATGGAGGTTTAACTAAGAACGCTGTTGGTTACTTCCAGAATAAAAATGACGCCGAAGATGCAATTAACGCTCTGGCTGCGGCTGGTTTTCCCTTAAGTCAAATTTCCTTAATTCACAGGGAACCGCAAGGTAGACCATTTGCAGGTCTAAATATAAGAGATCGCTTTGACGCTATAAGATTGGGATTGCCCGATGCTCGCGCTCGCTTCTATAATGACCGCGTTGCTCACGGTGATTATGTAGTAACTGTCAGTGGTACTGAAGATGACATTAATCGTGCTGCAGCAATTCTCAGCAGGCATGGGATTCAAGAGTGGGAAATGTACGATCCAACGGCAATAAATTCCCCAGTTGGCAACACAAGGACACTGCAAAGAGCTAGAAGAGCAGTCGGTGTATTCCCTCATCGCCCTGACGCAGAAGCAGCCATCCGCGAACTGAAAGATGTAGGTTTTTCCATGGACCAAGTGTCGCTGCTCGCGAAAGACACGGATGGTGGAAACATTGCAGGTGCAGACAGACTGGGTGCAGGTAACAAGGCAGGAGGAAGTGCTGCGGCAGGTGCAGCAACAGGTGGTGCCTTAGGCGGTTTGGGAGGATTGTTAATCGGTCTGGGTGCATTAGCAATTCCCGGAGTCGGTCCTGTGATTGCAGGTGGTGCAGTCGCTACGGCGTTAGCAACAGCCGTAACAGGCGGTGCGATTGGTGCCGCAGCAGGCGGATTAACTGGTGGATTAGTCGGTTTGGGAATTCCCGAAAACCGAGCAAGACTTTATAGCGATCGCATCAACAGAGGTGATTATGTAGTCTTTGTTGATGGTACGGACGATGAAGTTCGTCGTGCGGAAGCAATTCTCAGACGTTGCGGCATCGAAGAATTTGAAACCTTTGACAAACCAGATGTTCAAAATCGTACAACCGATTTCAATAGAACTAATCCAGCAATTGATGGAATTGGTGCATCGCCCTTGGGTTACGCAGTTACGCCTGATCCGATAAGTGGAATTAGTGCATCACCATTGGCTTATACTACCCCTGAAGCAATCACTGGAATTGGTTCACCATCAATGGGTTATACTACCCCCGAAACAATCACTGGAATTGGTTCACCACCAATCGGTTATGCGGCTACCCCTGACACCATCACTGGAATTGGTTCGACACCCGCTCATACAACATTGAAAAGGGCAATTGGTGTCTTCTCTCATCGCCCTGACGCAGAAGCAGCGTTAAGGGAGCTGCGTGACAATGGTTTTTCCCTGAACCAAATATCGCTGATTGCCAAAGATGCCGATGGTAGCGATCGCATTGCGGGGATAGATAAAACTATAGGTACAGGTAATAAAGCAGACGAAGGTGCGGCTGCGGGTGCAGCAACAGGCGGTGCATTAGGCGGCTTGGGAGGACTATTAGTTGGTCTCGGTACCCTGGCAATTCCGGGAATAGGTCCTGTCATGGCAAGTGGTGCAATCGCTACTGCTATAGCAACAGCTTTAACTGGTGGTGCTATTGGTGCGGCAGCAGGTGGATTGACAGGCGGACTGGTAGGTTTGGGAATTCCTGAAAATCGGGCGCAAGTTTATAGTGATCGCATCAACAGAGGCGAATATGTGATATTTGTTGACGGTACGGACGATGAAGTTCGTCGTGCAGAACAAATCCTCAAACGTCGCGGTATTCAAGAATTTGAAATCTTTGACCGCGATAGAGATCGCGTTGTTAGCGAAACATCTGTTGTTCATCCTACTTACTCTACAGGAGTTAGTTCCGATAGCCCTTCTGTTATTATCATTGACAACCGCGATCAAACTGTTTAATCATAGTTAACCGTCAATTGAAGCGAAAGAGCAAGAAAATTCAAAAACTTGCTCCTTGCTCCTCCACACACAATTGCCCTATTTGTATTTAGTACTAGACAAATGAAAAAGTTCACTGTTCTCCTAATTAGTAGCATTTTACTATTTGGTGCTGCTGCTTGTAACAATGATCAGGCAAAGACAACTGCAGATGCACCTAGCAATCCTAGCGCAGCTCCATCTGAAGTCCCAAGTCCACAAGCAACCCAAGCAGCACAAAATGATGCTGTGAGTCAAACCCGTAGAAACCAACTAAATGCTGACATCCGCGCTCACGAACAGCGAAACAATCAATTGAATGATGGTAAAGCTTCCGACCGATCTGAAAGCGCTCTTGCCACCGAGGTTCGTGACAAGTTAGAGGCAAATATACCTAACGGTCACATCACAGTTGAAGCTAAAAAAGATGGAACTGTTACTGTTGCCGGAACTGTAGCTGCGAAATCTCAGCTAGATAAAATTCCTACTTTAACTAAGCAAATTAAAGGCGTTAAAAACGTAGTAGTTAACGTCGTCGTTGGTCAGCCAAAAGCCAAATAAAGCTGAAAAATTGTCAGCATTTAGCATTTCGCTATCAGTGACTCTTAAAAGCTCAAATTGTGTTCATCTATGTTTATATTCTTTATCATAGCTGACCGCTAATAGTGAAGACAGAACGTCCGGGGCGGGTTTCCCGCTCCGTAGCGAGAAGCTAAGTTGAAGAATTGATAGCTAATTATTAAGGTTATTATGATCAATAATTGGGAAAACGATGGAAAGCAAAGCACAACAATCCGAACCTACTGATATTGTGTCACTTAAAGGGTTACAAACGGAAAACTTACCTATGCTACCACCCGCCAAAGAACCCGAAACTCAATGGCAGCAAATTGGGGCAAAAGTTGCTAACTTTTTGGCTCAACTGCCTGAATACTTAGGAGAATTTTTTGAAAAGAATAAGCAGGCAATTATTAATGTTAGTTTAATCGTAGCGATACTTATTGGCATTAGGCTATTATTTGCAGTTTTTGACGCCATTAACGATATTCCTTTATTATATTCATTCTTTGAATTGGTGGGAATAGGCTACGCGACTTGGTTTGTTTTCCGCTATCTCATCAAAGACTCTACTAGACAAGAATTAGGTGATAAAATTCAAGCATTTCAAAAAGACTTTACAGGTTGAAAAGATGCTGATCTCTATTAATTAAGCTGTTTTAAAGGCACCAAACAATTACAATTGATGTGTGTGAATAAATAATGTCATTAACCCGATTTCTTTAAGAAACCGGGTTTTTAATTTCCCAAAAGTAATTTGATAAAACTGTATTACAATTCGTTTCAGTTAAGACTTTTTTCTCTCCAAACACTTGCTCTGGAATAGAGTCAGGGCAACCAACAGAGCAAACGTCAGAATTAAATCAACTCTGTTTAAATAGGTGGGCACAAACATAAATTCATATAGTTTTTTTTCTGTATCAATATATTTACATACTGAGAGCGTCATTGAGGAGCGCCTTCATCCGATTTTGTTTGCAAGACTTTGTCAGAATGTAAAGTTGTGTTAATTATTGTGAACCTACTTATAATCTGTCCAAAGATAGAGAAAATAATTCAACTTTTCCTTCAATTCACTTCTAAAGATAGTAAATTTTATACTAATAAAAGCCTACTCTAGTTTTGAAGTTAATAATTAAATGTTGAAAGAGGACATAGTTTATGTCTAATCCAGAAGGTAATAAAGCTGTAGATTCATCTGATCGCGTTGACGAAAATAATTACGATAGAGGAATTACACCTGCTGAAACTGCGGCTCGGAAAGAAAGGGAAGGATCGCAGTTTAAAACAACACCTACTGAAGAAAGAAATGCTAGTGCGGCTACTGATGATCAAACAAATCCTGGTAGCAGTGTAGAGACTACAGGTGGTTATACCGTAGATAAAGAAGGTTTGTTAAATAATTACGCAGTTGAGCCGGAAATGTACTATGAAACACCGGGTGATGCTCGCGAGCAAATAGAAGAAGATAAGGCAAACCGTGTTCAGGAACTTCAAGAAATAAAAGGTGGTAGCGAAGGGGAGCTCTCAAATGATCAAGATGTGAGAGGTAAAGGTACCGGAGCAATCTAATTATAGTTAATTAAACTTTGAGAAAGGTAACGTTACATTGATGATTGGGGTAATATCCCAATCATTTCTTTGTTATAGGTGAATTTTTGTACTGGGCTAGAAGATCAGCCGGATCGTTATAGATAGCGATGTCTGACGACAAGCCCTGACGCTCGTTCCTCGCTAACGCTGCGCTAACACAGTCGCCTACAGCGGGAAAACGTCTCATGCGCGCTGCTTCACCGCTCCCTTGTCTACGCCTCTGCTAATTGATAATCATCAAAACCACCACAGCGAAACGCAATTACGCTTATGCCAACAGCCTTTGCTGACTTTATATCATATGGCGTATCCCCAAGCATGACAACTTCTTCCGGCGACATTTTCAACTTACTAAGAGCGGCTTCTACAATGTCTGGGGCTGGTTTAGACTTTTCTGCATCACTTGATGTTGTCGCTTCCTGAAGCAGATCATCTACTTGAGCGATTTTCAACAAAAGTGATAGTTCTTCTTCGGTAGCTGAACTGGCAATAATCAGTCGCAAACCGTCAGGAGCGCATTTTTTCCACTAGTTGCCTTGCGCCATTAGCAGGAGTGAACGTTGAGCCATATTTGTTAAGAACGAGTTCTTTACGTTTATCTGCGATTCCTTTCCTTCACCCTCCTCATCTGAAAGTTCTGGCACAAGCTTAGGGATGACTCGATCGCCTCCCATGCCAATCAAAGGTCGAACTTGCTCAAACTGAATCTCATAGCCAAACAAAGTAAAGGCTTCAACCCAGGCTTGGGCATGAGCATCGTTGCTGAGGACAAGCGTCCCACCTATATCTAAAATTACAGCTTGTAGTGTCATTGCAATTTAGATTTGTTATAAATGAGCTTAAACCCACTTGTGTTACTTATACATTACTTCCAAGTTAACGTGATCGCTTGATTGCAAAATATCTATCTGTAGTGGCAGAATGATTATTACTCCAACTGCCTGAGTGCGTAATTAATAATTAGAACCTAATAAATGAATAATTCATCATTTTTCTTTTCCACAAATAAATAAAGCTGTGAGAAACCGTCATTGATAAATTAGGAATTATTTCGTTCAAGGCAAAAAAGGTGTGGTAAATTCTTATTCAAGAAGCGTGAATTCATGAGATTCCCCTAAATTACTTAATATGTGTTTT
>JAQYWP010000347.1 GCA_029379285.1 Rhizonema sp. PD38 | reverse complement strand
GGGTTGATGAAAATACACATGGAAAAATTAATAAAATAGTTGAAACTATTGATCCGAAACAGATGTTATTTCTGATTAATGCCGTCTACTTCAAAGGTAGTTGGACAAATGAGTTTGACAAAAAACAGACGGCTAATTATCCATTTTACCTGACATCAGGTGAACAAAAGCAACATCCGATGATGTCGCAAAAGGGTAAATATAGGTATTATGAAAACAAAGAATTTCAAGCAGTAAGTTTGCCTTATGGAAAAGATGGTAAAGTCAGCTTCTATATTTTTTTACCCAAACAAACTTCTAGCCTCACAACTTTTTATAAAAATTTGAATGCAGAGAACTGGGAAAAATGGATGAGTCAGTTCAGTAAAAGGGAAGGTTCAATTCGCTTACCTCGCTTCAAAATGAATTATGATTTAACTTTGAATAAAGCGCTGACAGCTTTAGGTATGGGCGAGGCTTTTAGCTCCAAAGCGAATTTTTCAGAGATGGGTAAAAATCTTGCTATTAGTGAAGTCAAGCATAAAACTTTCGTTGAGGTCAATGAAGAAGGCACAGAAGCCGCTGCTGCAACTTCTGTCGGAATAATGCCATTATCAGCTCCGCTACAAGGACCATTTCAAATGATGGTTAATCGACCGTTCTTTTGTGCTGTGCGGGAAAACTCTACAGGAAGCGTTCTATTTATGGGTTCAATTGCTGAACCCATATCTTAGGATTAGGCAGTAGGGAAGAAAAATTTTCAATCTTTACTATCAACTGTGTTTATAAGTGGGCGCATAGCCATCATCTATAAACTTTTAGAAGTCAGCTACAAAGGATTTACGCTTTGAAATGCTCTTAGGCTATGCTTCTGATACATTGGGTGCATTTACTTCACCAGAACGATCGCTTTGCTGCGAAGTCGGACCGTCTAACTTACGGAAAGCCGCACTTGACTCCTCTACATAAATATCTTCTTTAAATGAGAAGTTTTCGTCTCGAGTGGTTGCTGATGCCGGACGAACTGCACTTAAAGCCGTTTTAATGACAAGAGCGGAGGGTATTGCCAAAATCACACCCAAAAGTCCGCCAATTCTTGCTCCTGTCAAAACTGAAATTAAGAACCAAACTGGGTTTAATCCAGTAAAACTACCTAAAATTCGCGGAGCAATTAAGTTTTCCAGAATTTGCTGGACAATCACCGCAGCAATCAATACTCTTACCCCCATTGAGAAATCTTGCAACGCTACAAGCAATGTAGTTAAAGCGATACCTGCAGAACCTCCATAGGGAACTAAAGCCATAATGCCAATCGTTAACCCAAATAACAGACCAAATGGCACTTTTAGCCACAAAAACGTGGGAATTAGGGCTGATGCCATACAAGTCGAGATAATCAGTTGGGTGATAAAGAAGTTTTGAAAGCTCAGACGTACACTTTGAGAAAAAGGCTCGCGAAATTTTGCGGGGAACCAACCCACCAAACTCTGCCAGAGTTCATCTCCATGCTGTAAGAGGTAGAAAGTTAAAACCATCGTCAACAGAAAGTCCAGTAGGCTGGTCAAAGTAACTACAGCCAAATTCAGAACTTGTCCGGCGATCGCTTGCAATTGTCCTTTAACGCGGTCGTTGATTTGCACTAATAAAGCATCAAGGGTAATAGGAATACCCAGACTTTCTGCTTTCTCGTTCAATATCATTAGCTGAGAGCGTCCGGAGTCTATCAACTCTGGCAAGCGTGCCACCAGTTGCTGAGCCTGGGTAAGAGCTAAGGGGACGAGAGTAACACCCAATGCCAATAAAATAGATAAAGCGAGTAAAAAGACTAAAATAGCCACTTGCTCTCGCTTAGCACCCTGACGCTCCATCCAACTTACAGGATAATTAAGCAGAAACGCTAGCACTGACGCTGCGATTAAAATGACAATAAGCGAGTGAAAGTAATTAAAAATTGCTGAGATCGCCCAACCGTTTAACACTAGCATCGGAGCGAAAAGAGCGATCGTGCCTATCCGCGCTATGAGCGATAGTGTTTGCCACCAGTCGAAAAGCTTGCGTGTCTGCATCTGCCGATTGCGGGATACAACTAAATAAGGTTCATTAATAGATCTATTATCTCTAACTACACCACTGTCTTTCATCCCTCTAGCTATAGGATTGTACTCACTAAAAAATGAAAAATTTTGATTTTAGTAATTTACAGCACGGTCAAGAGGAAGTGGGTACGCAAGAGGAAAAGGTAATTTTGTCCGTCTCTACGTTTCCCGAGCAGGGCGTCTCCCCAGCAGAGAGTCTTCCGAGCAGAGAGTCTTCTTCCAGACTGTTACTTTTGTACTTAATTCCAGTCATCGGCTTTTTCCCCTCTTTATGGACTCTCTATCGTCGTCAGGGAAGCAGGGAACAACTTACACTCAGTCGTCTGTCAATTACTTTAACTGTTACCTGGCTTTTAGGGTACATATTTTTAGCAACTGGGGCGGCAACAACATCATCTTTTCCACTGCGTCTACTCATACTCAATAGCTTTCTCACCTCTGGTTACTTCTTGGTCAGTATTTGGTTGATTGTTAGTACAGCAAGGGGCAAGACGAGGCGCTTACCAGGGTTGAGTCGTTTTGCCGAAAGAGTGCTAAGCAAGTACTTATCTTAATCCTTAACTGGAATACTTACATCTCAAAAACCTAACTAAAATCTACCACACAGATCTGGTCAAATACCGTTTCATGTTGTCATACTTCAATAAGATACCTCCATTCCTTGAAGAGAAGTAGGAAAAATATTGTGACAATTATTTTAGTTAACTGCCTGTATTGGCGAAATTCCCACTGAATAATTTGAGAGTTAGCTACTATGTTGATTCATCTGTTTGCTTAAAAAGCAGATTTTACGAATTGTATTAGAAAGTGTGAGGAAGTGCGTGACCACTCAAAGAACTTCGGCGCAAGACGACCATTCAACAACCCGCTTGGACTCGAGTAATAACTCCAACGATCGTCAATCTGGTCGTTGGTTGTGGTTTTGGGCAGGGATGAGTGGTATAGCGATGGTGTCAGCAACTGCTGGGGCATTACTGGCGGTTTCTCTCAGCAGTACGCCATTAATGCAAGCACAGCTCAGTCCAGATGAGGCTGCTGTATTTGATAGCGATCGCATTGCAGGAAGTGGGCTGCAATTTTCAGAATTGACTCGTCCTGTGAATGTTTTACTTCTGGGAATGAGTGTACTCCCACCAGACGTTAAGAACCCTCCGCTTGAAACCAAAAAACTGAGATATCAGCCTCAGTTAAACTCTTTTGATGGTCTTTCGGATGTCATGCTCATGCTGAGATTTGACGCTGAGAAAAAAAAGCTGGTTATGCTTTCCGTTCCTAGAGATACGCGCATAGAGGTAGAAGGGCATGGGGTAAAAAAAATTAATGCTGCCAATGTTGATGGTGGACCGGCATTGACTGCCAAAACGGTCAGTAATCTCTTAGGTGGAGTGGGAGTTGATCGCTATATCCGAATTAACGTTCTTGGCGTTGCTAAGCTAATTGATGCCTTGGGTGGGGTTACAGTTTATGTACCTAAAAACATGAAATATCGGGATGATTCCCAGCATTTATATATTAATTTAAAAGCAGGAAAACAGCATCTTAATGGTGATCAAACACTGCAACTGTTACGTTTTCGCCATGATGAACTAGGCGATATCGGTCGAATTCAGCGCCAGCAAATGGTCATTAATGCGTTGAAGGAACAGGCTCTTAACCCAGCTACAGTAGCTCAATTACCCAAAGTTCTTGACGTCGTGAAAGAACACATTGATACTAACCTGACAGTAGAAGAGTTATTGGCGCTGGTTGGTTTTGGGGTAAGAACAAATCGGTCCAACATGCATATGTTAATGGTTCCTGGTCGGTTTAGCGAGAAAAGGGAGTTTGATAGTAGCTACTGGTTGCCAGATAAGCAACGCATCAGCACGATGATGGCTGAACACTTTAACTTAGAGGCAGCTTCGCCTTCGCCAACGTCGGAGTCAGCACCCTTACGGATCGCAATTCAAGACAGTACGGGTGGTAATCACACTGATTTCCAGCCTTTGATTAGAGCCTTGGAAAAAGCTGGTTATCACAATGTCTATGTAGCTAGAAGATGGGGTGAACCTCTGGAAGTGACTCACGTTGTCGCCCAACAAGGAGACGACAACAGCGCCGAATCAGTTCGCAACTCTTTGGGGTTTGGGGAAGTTCGGGTAGAAAGTACTGGTAATCTTGGCTCTGATATTAGCATACAAGTAGGTAAGGATTGGTTGCAGCAAAGGAGTATCTTAGAGCAAACCACTAAACAATCACCCACAAGGAGTTAACCTGTGAGGTTGTTAATGGTTAATTGTTAATTGCAATCAACCATTAACCATTAACAATTAACTACTAGCACTCAGCTCCCAAATCCAATCTTGTAAAATCGGGTTAACCACCTCAGGAATTTCATCCTGAGGACAATGCCCTACACCTTCTAAGGGAATGAACTTTCTTACTTGGGGGAAGTTCGCTAACTCTCTACCTAATTCCACTGGTTCCCAAGGGTCAGCCGTTCCCCATAAAATAATCGCAGTACAAGGTAGTTGAGGTAAAAGATCTTCAGGTAAAGGTCCTGTAGAATAAGCGGTAAAAGCAAGAAACACTGCTGCTGCTTCTGGATCGCTTGCTGGTTTCATGAGAATATCTACTAACTCGTCTGTTACTGCTTCAGGATCTGCATAGGCTTGTAGGAGAATTTTACGCACGGTTTTTGGTTTAGCTATTTGACTGAAAAAAAACTTGCCAACTGCTTGGACAGATAGTAGACGTTGAATGAGGGGTGTCCCGAAACGACGATACCAAGGTAGAGCGATGCGTTTGCGATCATGTAATAGCCGTAGAGAACAGTTAAGTAAAGCAACTCCCAAGACAATATCTGGGTTGCTTACGGCAGCTTGCATCACGACAATACAGCCGACGGAATTACCAACTAGAAAAGCCGGAGCGCCTATAACTTCACGGCAAAAGTCTGCTAATTGCTGTCCCCAGGTTTCAAACGTATAAGTAATCTTTCGGCCCGGTTGAGGTTTTGCTGAAGCCCCAAAGCCAATCAAGTCAATGGCATAGACACGAGCTACACCTGCCAATACAGGAATATTTTTCCTCCAATGTCCTAAAGAAGCCCCGAATCCATGTACTAAAACCACAGCCGGTCCCGTATTACCTTGATTTTGATAACAGATAGGGAAGCCTTGCCAAATCCAAGTGTCTACTGAGGTAATTGCTTGAGTCGAACTAGAAACGCTCATGGGATACGTCTTAAAACAAGGAGTAGTATTTGCACCCGCTTGCAGCAAGCAGAAGATATGGGGAAGGTGGAAGATGGGGAGAGTGAAAAAATTATTTTTCTGTTCCCTTGTCCCCCTGCTCCCCTTGAGAATTAGGTGTTGACTATGTTGCTCTCAAAATTTACTAATATACAATCGTTTCTGAGTTTTGATGCTGCTAGCTACGATACAAGGCATATAGTTATATTACCCATTCCTTACGAGGTAATAACTATTTATATTTTAGGGCTGTGAAAGTACTTTAAATTTCATCGAAGAGACAGATTCCCAAGTGGACTGTGGCAACTTGGACCGTGAATATATAGAAATTCCGCTCTGAGCGTGTAGTATGATGAAATTACCACTTATGGTAGTTACAGTAATTTTACAATTTACTGTAACTAAGCTGCTCTATAAAATTATGAGATACCAAGCATTGGCTAAGGGGTGGTTTGAGGCTTGAAAGTGACGCTAAATTTGACTAGCTTTTTTGGTTCCTAGTTCCTTCAATGAGCGCGAAGATGACTACACTAGAAAGAATTGATACTCCAGTTGGGAGCTACGCGCCGGACTTTGAATTGCCGGGAGTTGACAATCAAGTACATCATCTGAGCCGTTATCTCGACAAGTTCCATGCAGTCGGCGTTATTACAATGTGTAACCGCTGTCCCTATGTAAGGTTGTATGTGAACAGGCTAAAGAAAATTCAAGCAGAATTTGGTTTTAGAGGTTTCACAGTGATTGGAGTGAATGGAAGTGATGCTAAGATTGACCCTCAGGAAAGCTTTGAAAACATGAAAGCTTTTGCAAAGGCACACGATTTGAACTTCCCCTACCTGTGGGATTCTACCCAAGATGTTACTCGCAGCTTCGGTTCTAGCAAAACACCAATGGCTTTTTTAATAGATGGAGATGGTGTAGTACGTTACAAAGGACAAATAGATGATAACCCTCAAAGTTATGAAGCTGTCAGAGAGCATTATCTTAGAAAGGCGATATTATCATTGTTTGCAGGAGAAGGTATTTATCCCAAACAAACTGAACCCGTAGGTACTGCTTTAATTTGGCGTAACTAGAGACAGATAGTCACTGTACTGCTATCTTAAATTGGAGGCAATTGCAAATTTTGGATAAATCGTAACTTCATGGGAACACATTACCGACGGGTTTTACTTAAATTGAGCGGTGAAGCTCTGATGGGCAATATGGGCTATGGAATCGATCCGGAAGTGGTAAAAGAGATAGCCGCAGAAGTAGCAGAAGTGGTAGCATCTGGTGTTCAAACCGCCATCGTCGTTGGAGGCGGAAATATTTTTCGTGGCGTAAAAGCAGCTTCGGCAGGGATGGACAGGGCAACCGCTGACTACATTGGAATGATTGCCACGGTAATGAATGCCATGACGCTACAAGATTCTCTGGAACGAATCGGAGTTCAGACGCGGGTACAAACCGCGATCGCTATGCAAGAAGTCGCAGAACCGTATATTCGTCGTCGTGCTATCCGTCACTTAGAAAAAGGGCGGGTGGTGATTTTTGGTGCGGGTTCGGGAAATCCTTTTTTTACCACCGACACCACTGCAGCATTAAGAGCAGCAGAAATTGATGCCGAAGTGATTTTTAAAGCCACAAAGGTAGACGGAGTATACGATGCAGACCCTCATATATATCCAGACGCAAAACGATATAACACCCTTACATATAGTCATGTTTTGGCAAAAGATTTGCGGATAATGGATAGTACAGCGATCGCCTTATGTAAAGAAAATAATATTCCAATTCTCATATTTGACTTAACCGTGCGGGGTAACATCCGTCGAGCAGTCATGAGAGAATCCATAGGCACGCTTGTGGGAGGTTCTTGTGAAATTAGCTGAAGCTGAAAGTACAATGCAAAAGACTGTTGAATCAACTCAACGGTCTTTTAACACGATTCGCACTGGTCGCGCCAATGCGAGTCTATTAGATAAAGTCATGGTGGACTACTACGGTTCACCTACACCCTTAAAATCGCTAGCAAACATTACCACGCCAGATGCTACAACGATACTGATTCAGCCCTACGATAGAAACACCTTGAATCTGATAGAAAAGTCAATTTCTCTATCAGATGTGGGTTTAACCCCCAGCAATGACGGTTCTGTCACTCGACTCAATATTCCGCCCTTAACGAGCGATCGCCGAAAAGAACTCGTCAAACTTGCTGCTAAATATGCCGAGGACGGGCGGATTTCTATACGCAATATTCGTCGCGATGCTTTAGATACTATTCGCAAACTAGAAAAAAATACCGAAATCTCTGAAGATGAGTCACGAGATCAACAAGATCAACTGCAAAAGCTCACAAACAAGTTTACGGTCAAAATTGACGAATTGCTAGCTGAAAAAGAAAAGGACATCACAACTGTCTAAACTGTAGAGACGCGCCCTTGCGTGTCTTTACTTATACTTTCAATCAAACCGTAAGAAGTTAGAAAAATTTCTTCCGTAGTCTGGAGTCCGTTGCTAGGTCACGACGCAAAGCGAATTCCGAAAAGGAGGTACTAACTATTTTTTTGATAAGCAGCAATTTGATAGCTAATTAATTAATAACTTGTATAAATTGGGCAATTTCATCAAGATAACATGAACTTTAAGAAAACTTTATTAAATTCACTATATACTTAGCCAAAAATTTGTAATATGTAAAACAAGTGAATTGTATTTTAGTAAATGTAACAGGGAATAAATAATTGATA
>JAQYWP010000346.1 GCA_029379285.1 Rhizonema sp. PD38 | reverse complement strand
GGGTTGCTTTTTGACCATCAACTGTATCAGCCAATCTGGAGCAATGGCGATCGCTTGAGAACTAGGACTGCTATTCTTTAGCCAGTGATAAGGTTTGTGAGTGATGGGGTGAATCGATGGGGGTAGGACGGACATCAATCCTTTAAACCGTAATTCCAGCCCCACGTCCAGTTTGCGAGAGAGGAGGGTTGGGGCTATATCAGCAGATACCTTGAACAACCGCTGACAACGCCCCGGTCGCCCAGAAGTAAAGGCGACTGTATCGGGCATCCTCTTTTCTTGTGCCAGTACTTGCAGCACTTCGGCTGCGGCTGTCCCATCCTGGTCGAGTGCCAGCAAATAGTTGCGTCCTGACTCGATTGCGGTGCCAGTCAGCAAGCCAAATCCGGTGCAGTGATGACCATTGGCAAACCACTGGATCAGATGCGCCGGAGTATAAGGACGCTTATTCCAACCCTTTCCAAGGGGTTGTTTCCCTGAGACAGGAACTAACCCCCAGTCAGGAGGAAGTGAGCTTAGTTCTTTATAAAATTGTTGCATCACGGCTCAAATTCTTCACCTTTTTAAGTAGTTTGAGAAACCGTTTTACTGTGCGTAAGCTATAAGTGGTAATTTTTACTTTAAATCGGCTATTTTAGCTGGTTGATTTAGGTCTTTATACTGCTGTCGCCGGAGGCAGTTTCGGTAGCTCAGTCAGATCTTGCACCAACATCTTCTCCGCGAAAATCAAAGCCCAAAAAGCTTATGACTGTACGTTCGCTCATTTTATCCGAATAAAATGAGCGAACGTACAGTAACTCAGCGATTGCGGATTGCTCAACCGCCTTTGAGCCAGCAAATTCAAGCATTAGAAGCCGAATTAGCAGTGAAGCTGTTTGATCGCAAAAAGCGCCCGCTTGAGTTAACCTTGGCAGGAATTACACTTTTGGAAGAAGCAAGAGCGATGCTAATTCAGTTAGAAGAAGCGGTACACAAGACATAGCGTATCTACCAGGGAGAGTTAGGCTATCTGACCGTCGGCTTTACGAGCTCGATTGCGAATGGTATTTTACCCAATATTTTGCGATCATTTCGACAGCACTACCCAAAGGTGAAGCTGACTTTGCGGGAAGAAAATAGTGCTTTCCAAATTCAGGGATTACGCGATCGACAGACCGATATCGCTTTTGTCTATCAAACCCATGCCCTTTCAGAAGCGCATGACTTAGAAGTAATGCCACTTTTGCTTGAATCGCTTGTTGTACTTAAACTTTCCGGACAATGGAAAGGTGCAAGGCATTTGCGTTGAAAAGGAGACCTGCGTCTGAACCGTATTGATTTCTTATACGACTTCTCCCTGAACTTCTCCCTTAGCTTTAACTTCAAAAACTTTGATACCCGCCTCTAGCACCTCAAATCCATCAAGAGTCAATTTACCAAGCTTTCCAGAAATATTGCCAGCATAATTAGAATAAGTTGCAGCAGTCTCACAGGCTTTTCTATATGACTTAGCATTAAGCAAAGTCACAAACTTATGATCGTTTTCATCTGATACAGTTACGCGCACCTTTTTATCAGGGGCTGGCTCCCCTGGAGGAATTTCATTAAATTTAAGAGTAATTTCTGAGCGCACGAGTGTTACCTTTTTTTGAATAATAAAAGTTGGCTGAGCTACTTGAGGCTTTGGTTGAAAACCGTCATCACTAAGTTCATCACTATATTCACTAACTTTTTCTATAACTTGAGACTTAACTATTTTTAAGATAATGCCTTCACGAATACATTCCAAATCCCAAAACTTTTTAATGCCATCTTGAGGCAATGTCCCTTTTATTCCTAAGTAAAAAGCTTTGTCTCTATTTGTATTTCTTTGTATTCTTACTAAAATAGTATCCTCATTGACAGCAACTAAACTCCCACGAATAGAAAAATAATTATCAACATCTAAATTATCCTTGCTGTATCTATTCAGTTGCAGCATCAATGAGTTATTTTGTTCCTTGTTAGTTCTCGGATAGACATGAAACAACAATTCATCATCAATTACATCTGGCGTAATAAGAGTCAAGCTATTTTTGTTTAAAGCTATGATCGCTTCAATAACGCTATCACTCGTCGCTAGAATTCCTTTAGTAAAATCCGTAGCACTAGGGTAATATCTCCCTCGCACAACTCCAACGGCGCGATACTGGTATGCATTTTTCTCATCTAAAGGCGTAAACAATCCATTTGACATTAATTTTGGAGCGATTAACTTATCAATTTTACACAATCATCTATATTAACATGAATCAGCATTGCCACTCGCGCCATGAGATCAGGGCAATACTCGCGCCTTGGTGGCGGTGCAATTGTTAATATCGCTTCCATTGATGGTGTCATCGGCTGTGAAGGGGTTTACAAAGAAAGGCAGAGGGCAGACGGCAGCTATGCTGAAGGTAAACTGCTTAAAAATCATATGCGGGGTGGGAGTAGCGCCCACCAAAATGCAAAGCTCGCGCCTTGGAAGTTTCCCCCGGCAGACTTTGGAGAGAGTACTCTCGTGACCGAGCTTTGCAATAAAAATGTATTTCTCGTGATGTGCAACAAAAAATACGGCGTCCAAGCTTCAATCCCACGTTTTCAAGCGTGGGAGCATAGCAGCATAGCTGCCGACTGCCGTCACGCCTTCTGAATGACTCGCGCTAGGAAGGCGTATTCACCGATGGGCTCGCGCCGTAGCGTAACCCATCGACAAGCAGAGCAACCATGCGGCGCGCGTAGTCGGTTCGGTCGTCGTGAGCCGACATACAGAGGCTCCCAACCGCTCTCAGTATGTCGTCTGGCTCGATATCGGTACGCACCTCACCCGCTCTAGCTGCTGCGTCGAGCAATGCTCGTAGCGCGGGCCGGAGTCGCTTATCGAAGTAGGTGGGCAAAGTGTTGAATGCCGGGTTTCCAGAGTGCAAGGCTGTTGCAAGTCCGCGTTTGGTTGCGATGAAGTCCGCGTAGCGCTGCATCCAAAGAACCAACGCCTCGCCCGGCGCATGTTCCGCCGCCAGGATCGGTGCGGCGTCAGCACAGGCATCGACTTGGTGACGGAAGACCGCCACGATCAGGTCCGAGCGTTGCGGAAAATGGCGATACACGGTGCCTACGCCGACGCCCGCCTTGACGGCGATCTCCCGTACAGGAGCGTCCACTCCCGAAGTGGCGAACACCGCCAGCGCCGCTTCCAGCAACGCGTCCTCCTTCTGTTGCGCGTCGGCGCGCTTGGACCGGGAGTTGCGGTCTTCGCGGTCGTGGTCATCACCTTTCCCGTCCGCCTTCTTGCTCATTTGTATTCTCCACTTGACAAAGCGGAACATTGTTCCATATAATCCGGAATAATGTTCCGCTTAAGCTAATTTAGCATAGCACAGCGGCGTAGACTACACATCAATGTAAAAAAGGACATTACTATGCAGGACAACCCCGTCGCCCTAGTCACCGGGACTAACAAAGGAATCGGTCTTCAAATTGCTAAGGATCACGCGGCGATCGGTAAAGCCGAAAACATACTGGTCAGCGCACCCACGCCTGTTGTCTCTGTCAGTCCAGTGGTGTTGTCAGTTCCCTTGCGCGCCGTAGATCTACAGATACGAGTTTCCGCGCCAACGAGTGGGCGCGACCTACCCATCATACTTCTCTCGCACGGTCATGGAAGGTCAAACCATCTCTCCTCGTTGAACGGCTACGGTCCGCTCGCCAATTTCTGGGCTGCTCACGGCTTTGTCGTAATCCAGCCCACTCATCTGAGTTCAAAGACTCTAAGCCTCTGTTCAAAAACTCCTGGGGCACCCTTATTCTGGCGGTCCCGCGTTGAGGACATGAAGTGCATCCTTGACCAGCTTGACGTCATCGAAGCTTACGTTCCGGAGATCAAAGGGCGCTTGGACCGAAGCCGGATCGCTGTCGTTGGGCATTCAATGGGTGGGCATACAGCAGGTATGTTGCTGGGCGCGCAGCTGACCGATGAGGACGGAACGAAAGTGGATATGGCCGAGCCCCGGATCAAAGCGGGTGTGCTGCTTACCCCGCCTGGCAATGGCGGTGCTGATCTCAGCGCGTATGCGGCTGAGCATTATTCATTCTTTTTGCACCCCAGCTTTACTGAGATGACGACGCCAGCCCTCGTGGTCGTGGGCGATAAAGACGTATCCCCCCATCTGACAGTTCGGGGCGCGGACTGGCACGCCGATCCGTACCTACTGAGTACAGGCCCCAAGTGGTTGCTTACTATATTTGGCGGAGGGCATTTACTCGGCGGAGTTTCTGGATACGATGCGGCTGAGACAACGGACGAGAGCCCCGAACGAGTAGCTACGGTCCAGCGGCTTACCTGGGCCTACCTCCGCAGCGCACTCTACCCGGAGGACTCCGTTTGGTCCGTGGCATGTGCTGCCTTGGCTGAGTTCAACGAACTGGGTCGGGTCGATTGCAAATGATGCTCTTTCTTAGTACAGCTTTGCATAAGTACGAGCGCGAATTGACAGAGAAAAACTTTTGACGGTAGGGTGAGCAACAGGAACTACCCTCAACCATTCAACATTATGATTGGTCGGCAAAAAACTTACTCTGTGCAACTCACAGAACAAGAAGAAAGGCGATTGCAGCAACAAGCGATGCCTGCGGCGGGCTGCGCCTACGCCCGCAAAACAGGTCAAAGCACTCGCCAAACGTGCCACAATTATACTCACGACTGCCGAACACCCAGATTGGACGGTTGGGAAATGTCTGGACAAAAACGGACAACCTTATACAAAATCTCTCACGCTCAAACGACGATCTGGGAGCATTTTGAGGCGGTTATTGACAATAGTCTCAAAAACAAGACAGATCAACCGCCTCAAAATGCAAAGTCTGCCGGGGGAAGCTTCCAAGGCGCGAGCTTTGCGCTAAGGTTGTCCGTTTTTGTCAAGTAAAAATGAAACGGATGCTCAAATTGCAGAAACTATAGGGTGTTCACCAGCCCTCGTGCGAAAATGGCGTAAACGTTGGTGTCAAACTCGTAGTTTGGAAGAAGCGCCACGCCCTGGTCGCCCACCCCTGTTTCAAGCAATTGTACGAGCACAAGTGACTGCGATCGCGCTTCGCGTTGCCGCAGGCATCGCTTGCAGCAAACCAACGGATTTCGATATACCCCTAGCGAGGTGGAGTTGTAGCGACATTGCCGCACCTCCGCGTCACACTAGGCATTGTAGTCACCGTAGCAACTTCAACCGAAGGAGCGATGGCTAAAATCTGAGCGGATAAAGCCCTGGCGATTTCATAGTTGGATGCATCGTATTGATGATAATTTTGTCGCCAAAGCGACTCCTGTACTGAGACTGTATGCCCAAGCAAAATTTTTAATTAAAGCCGGATTTTGGGTGGTGTGTGTAGATGAGAAAACTTCAATCCAAGCTAGAGTTGGTCTAGATCCTAACAAAGCTGCTGGTGTCAAACAACCAGTTCACTTTGCAGCTAGATACGGAAGAATTGGAGCAACACATCTTTTTGCGGCATTGAGCGTTGCAGAGGGTCTGATTTATGGTTGTTGTCGCCCAACAAAAACATTCCTTGATTTTCAAGCATTTCTGCTGGATGTATTGATACCAGAAGCAATTCGTCGGGGTGTGCGCCATATTTATTTGATTCTCGACAACGGCTCTACCCATGCCCCAAAGCAATTGCAGGCTTGGTTGAATCAGAAGCTCTACAACTATTTGCAGCTCATGCTTGATCGAGACCTCGATCAAGACATTGACCAAAACCTCGCCCTTGACCTCGCCCGAGACCTCGACCTCAACCTCGCCCGAGACCTCAATCGAGACCTCGACCTCGCCCAAAACTTCGCCCAAAACCTCGCCCAAAACCTTGCCTTCGCCCTCGTCCTCACCTTCGCCCTCGCTCTCGCCCAAAACCTCGCCCGAGCCCTCGCCCTCGTCCTTGCCCAAGCCCAAAACCTCGACCGAGACCTCGCCCAATATCATAATCCTGAGTTAAAGCGATCGCTTCAACAACTCAAAGACCAACTTCCCGATCCAGAAGACAAAGAAGTATACAAACAATGGTGGCTTGAAAACGGTCAAGTTTGGACTGAACAACTTAGAGCCGTGATGATTGAACATCGCAACATTGGTCATGACTGGCAGTTCACTGAGGCTCAAATAGACTTATTGAATCATTATTACGATGCTAATCAGCTGCTGATTGATTGCCTTAACAGTGACTGTTACGTTAGCCGGGAAGTCAGGCAGAATATTGAAAATACATTACTGCTACCAGCCTCAAATAATCGGTAGCTCGCATTTTAGTACTTGCCAATGCGCTTTCACCCCCCAGATAGCATTTTCCGGCGTTGCTGATTATTTACATTGGATACTCCCGCATCGCCACATCAATCACCACAAGATCATATGGGGGATCATTTGGTCGCCTGTCTTTGATGGGAATCTGTACCGCAATCTGTCCCATTATCTGGGGCAAATTTTTCTGGTGCACATCAAGGCAGATACCAGTAGCACAAGCCCATTCATACCATTTCTGTTGCGAATCAGTCAGCCGAGATTCAGTACGCAACGGAAGATTCGCCACTTTTTCGCTCCCTACACCCCAACCACCTTTCAAGCATTTGACAAAATATCGATTTGGGTCATCGACACGCTGTGTTTTTTGGTAGGAAATGGCACTCATGAACTTATCCTCACCATATTCCCCAAACAGCTTTGTAATTGTGTCGTTAATCGTCACCGATATCTCTTGTAAGGCATCTTGAACGCTCTTTGGGATGCTTGATTTTGCCTTACCTACAGAGTCAAATAGCAGCTTCACCCCGTCTTTAATGATGTTTGGACGTGACCTAAGGGTTTCGGAATGTAATCGCTCAATTATCATGCCAGTCTCATCGTCAACCTCATCTGGCTGGTACAGTCGCCCGATACCGTTGCCGTTGTATCGCCACCGGGTGTTTTTCGGGGTGTCCCTTACAGGGTTGTTAACTTCTGTTGTTGTTTCTTTTTTTTCTATTAATTTATGAACAACAACAATGTTTGTATCCTCCACAGGGTTATCCTTCTCAGGGATAGGTTCGGTTTCTACTAGTTCGGAATTATCCTCAGTAGGAAACTGGATTAAATCACCCCTAGATTCAAGGGTGTCCCTATTAGGGATGGGTGGCGAGTATTTTTCCCACAAGCTGCAGTCGGTAAACTCGTACTCGTCACTGAATCCGTGTCTTTTGGTACGAGTGATAATATTTAACTGCTGTAGGATTGCTAAGCCGCGAAGCGCGTAGTTACGACTGAAGTTGGCTCGCTTGGTAACAGACTCGATTGACTCGTTGAATTGGTTGCCTGACAAGGTGCGGTACCAAATTTGTAACGCCATTGCCAATCCTGCAGGTGGTACACCTTTTTCTACGAGCTGGGTGACTCGCTGAATTAGTGTTTCTAATCTGTCTAGTCCTAAGGTTTTCAGCAGATTTGGGGAAGTCAAAGAGAAAGAATTTTCGTCCTCAAAAGCGGATGCAAGAATGGTCATCTTTCCTCCACCGAATTGGCTTTGGCGACTTCTGGTATCTGTCTTGATGACGACGTGAAGAAAGCGTTTACGTCGGCGTATATGAACCCTGCTGCAGCCACTCGGTCATCAGTGAGAGCGATCAACTTTTCGTCATCTTTGCTTTCGATATCTTCATGAGCGTGTCTATGTGTCATGGTTCATCCCCTTAACCGAAGATTCATGACTAGAGGGATGTTTGTGTAGGCGTGGGGAATTCACCCTCGTGCATGATGCAAAGGGATCTGGTATGTTGTGAATCATAAATTTAAAATTATTGTGTAACTAACCCCTCACTGTTCGCTTAAAAAACTAACAGTGGGGGGATTTAATTTACGGACTTGAAGATTGAGGAAAGATAACAGTCATGCACTACCCTAGAGCAGTAAAAACTGAAGAAGGGACACTGACTACTGACTTTACCCCTTGTGCTTCAAAGAATTGATTACTTTCGGACTTGAAAAGCAATCACTTTTTTGTAATTACCTCTAGTCATACAAAAGAAACCAAGCTA
>JAQYWP010000345.1 GCA_029379285.1 Rhizonema sp. PD38 | reverse complement strand
CACTACATTGTCGCCACTCAACCCAAATCCATTCTCTGCACCCCTCTACTGAATCAAGGTAAACTGAGCGGCATCTTATATTTAGAAAATAACTTAACAACGGGCGCTTTTACGAGCGATCGCGTCGAAATCTTAAAAATCCTATCTGCCCAAGCAGCCATCTCCATTGAAAATTCCCGACTCTACGAACAGTTAGAGGATTCCAACCGGACTTTAGAACACAAAGTTGAAGCTCGAACCGAGGAACTACAACAAAAAAATCAAGAGTTGGCAACCCTCTTACAAAAGTTAAAAGCCACGCAAGCTCAAATTATTGCCCAAGAAAAACTTGCTTCTTTAGGAGCTTTAACAGCAGGCATTGCGCATGAAATCAAAAATCCTCTAAACTTCGTCAACAACTTTGCCGAACTTTCTGTGGAGTTAACCCAAGAACTACTTGAAGAGATTGAAAGTCAAGAAGACCGATTTGACTTACAAACCAGAGAAAATATTGCTGATCTTCTCGATACTCTCTCACAAAACTGTCAAAAAATCAATGAGCATGGTAAAAGAGCTGATAATATTGTCCGTGGAATGCTGATGCACTCACGCGGTAAAACTGGTGAAAGACAACTGACCAACATTAACGCTTTACTAGCTGAAGCCATTAATCTGGCTTGCAACGCCATGCATGCAAAGTATTCTTCCTTTAACATTACCATTAAACCAGAATACTCGCGCGACCTTCGTCAAATAAATGTCATTCCTGAAAATTTGAGTCGCGTTTTCATAAATATCATTAACAACGCTTGCTATGCGGCTCATCAAAAGAAACTGCATCTGCTGACACTAGGGAATGAGAGTGTTCCCTTGGAGCCGACACTTTCAGTCAGTACCAGAGATTTGGGTTCACAGCTAGAAATCCGCATTCGCGACAATGGCGAAGGCATGACTCAGGAAGTAGTGGATAAGATTTTTGAACCCTTTTTCACCACTAAGCCTCCCGGTGAAGGAACCGGATTGGGTTTATCTATCTGTCACGATATTATTGTTCAGCAGCATCAGGGCGCGATCTCCGTTGAAACTGAGAACGGAAGTTATGCAGAGTTTATCATTACTTTACCTGAAATTTAGCGGTTAGCTATGAATACAATTTCATAAATTTTTAACATATCCTCATTCTAATCTAGACAAATCACATATAATTTTCGCAAATCAACAGCAGAGAGTACAAAATTTTGGAGACGTCTTAAAAAACAGCAATAAAAAGATTAGGACTTACGCATTGACAAGAAATAGCAAATAAGTCTATCCTGCGTAACTTAGTGTTTGCTTTACATAGCAAATGTTCAGACGTTTAAAGACGCTTCAATAGCACGTCACTACAGAATTTGTCTGTTATAAATTAATAAGGTTGCTGTTAGTAGTGTTCAATCATCTAAGATACCCCTCACAAGAACGATAAATTGAGAGGCTATGTTTTCTTTCAATACCCCCCCTGAACGGTTACGTAGATTTATCCTAGCCTTTTTTGTCACCCCATCAGTTCTGCTTTACAATCGGGATAGATATCTACGGAATTAACGCTCTTGAATTGGCTATATGTCTAAGCCTAAACTTAGTGATGAAGAAATTACCCAACGTGGCAAAGAACTCTACGAAAATAGCATCCGTCCTCAAGTCGAAACACTAGAAAATATTGGCAAAATTGTCTCCATTAATGTTGAGACGGGCGAATATGAAATGGGTGATGATTTACTTGTAACGAGTCTGCGGTTAAGAGCGAAGCAAGCTGATGCAGCCCTTTGGGCTGAAAGAATAGGTTTTAATGCTGTCTACGCTGTTGGTGGTACGTTGTTTAGGACGGCACAGTGATAAATGGAACTGAAGTTGGGCCTCAAGCTCAAATAGGTATAATTTTGTGTCCCTATGGAAGTCCAAATATAGAAATTAAGTGCGTTGTATATACTCATGAAGGACAATTTACCCGTGATCGCTATATCCAAGCCACTCAACCAAAATCGATTCTCTGCACTCCCCTACTTAATCAAGGTAAACTAAGCGGTATTTTATATCTTGAAAATAATTTAACAACGGACGCTTTTACAAGCGATCGCGTCGAAGTCTTAAAAATCATTTCAACCCAAGCCGCCATATCTATCGAAAATTCCCGTCTCTACGAACAGTTAGAGGACTATAACCGGATTTTAGAACACAATGTTGAAGCTAGAACCGAGGAATCACAACAAAAAAATCAGGAGTTAGCAGCTCTCCTACAAAAGCTCAGAGCTACGCAAGCTCAAATTATTGCCCAAGAAAAACTTGCTTCTTTGGGAGCTTTAACAGCAGGCATTGCCCATGAAATCAAAAATCCTTTAAACTTCGTCAACAACTTTGCCGAAGTTTCTGTGGAGTTAACCCAAGAACTACTTGAAGAGATTGAAAGTCAAAAACATCAATTCGACTCACAAACTAGAGAAAATATTGCTGAGATTCTCAATACTCTCTCACAAAATTGTCAAAAAATTAATGAACATGGTAAAAGAGCTGATAATATTGTCCATGGGATGCTGATGCACTCACGCGGTAAAACTGGTGAACGACAACTGACCAACATCAACGCTTTACTAGCTGAAGCCGTGAATATAGCTTGCCACGCAATGCGTGCGAAGGATGCATCTTTCCACACTACCATAAAACCGGAATATGAACGCGACCTTCGTCAAATAAATGTCATTCCTCAAAATTTGAGTCGCGTTTTTATCAATATCATTAACAACGCTTGCTATGCGGCTCATAAAAAGAAACTGCATCTACAGAAATCAGAGAATGAGGATGTTCCCTTGGAGCCGACACTTTCAGTCAGTACCAAAGATTTGGGTTCACACGTAGAAATCCGCATTCGCGATAATGGCGAAGGTATTCCTCAGGAAGCAATGGATAAGATTTTTGAACCCTTTTTTACCACTAAGCCTCCTGGCGAAGGAACCGGATTGGGTTTATCGATTAGTCACGATATTATTGTCCAGCAGCATCAAGGAGCGATCTCCGTAGAAACTCAGATAGGAAGTTACACAGAGTTTATCATTACTTTACCCACAACGTAGGCATTTAGCAGTTCGCGGTTACCAAATTCTGCCTCCTATTTTTACGTAGGCTTAGCCCATCGTAGACATTGCATGAACACCCCTTCTGAACAGTTATCACTTCATATCTTAAAAATCAATCCAGCCAGACAGTTCTACGAACACTTCGATTTTCAAACTGTGTAAGAAATCGCATCCGGTACAGACTGCAATGGTATGAAGCGTTGCGTAAACTGCAAGATGTTATCGGGCAGAAATAAGCATATGGATCAGAAGTTTACGCGCTTGGAATTGAGAGATTACTTTCAATAGAGATTACTTTCAATTATGAAATATCTTACTCTCCAGATTTTACCATGCAATATACCAATGTAGCAAAGTTTATGTAAAATTTAACAGATCGTTCGCCCCTACATAAGTATATATCGCATTCTGTTTTCAACTTGGTATAAAACTTGTAAACCAATGTAGTATCCGAATATCTTTGGTCTCTACATGAATGGTTATTAACCAGACATGATATCATTTATTCCAATCCTGTATGAATGTGCGCTCTTATCAAAACCCTCTGTACTCCCCTTTAACATAGGGGGGATGGCGTTAGCCAAAAGAGTAGTATGCAGCTTCATCAAGAAATATAAACGTGCTGTTAATTGATGCTTAAAGCATTGATTTACAGCATAAATTTGTCTATTAAAAAAGCGAAGTTGAAAAATGAAAGTCATGGTTGTAGATGATGAACAAGATGTTCAATTCTTGTTTAGACAACAATTTAGAAGAGAACTCAAGCAAAATCAAATACAATTAGATTTTACTTTATCAGCACAAGAAGCATTAGAATATTTACAAAACAAGCTAACTAATTGTTTGGTTCTAATCATCGCCGATATTAATATGCCAGGGATGAACGGTTTAGAATTGCTAAAAATTATTAAAGAAGAATTTCCGGATTTAAAAATATTTATCATTACTGCTTATGACGATGAGCAAAAATACAAAACTGCTAAAGAGTATGGAGCAGATGAATATCTGACAAAGCCAATTGAGTTTGGTAACCTTAAGGAGAAGATATTTAATTTGTAATGAAGGTCATTTGTCATTTGTCATTCGTAAGTGGGTAGGCGTGGATAAATGAAGGCTTATGAAGAACACTGAAGTGTTCTTCACTATGGATTTTGAGCGCTGAAGCACTCATTACACAGAAAGAGTGCATTTGATGTTTAATTGTACTTGCCTACTTAACGTAAATCACATATGACCGAAGGATAACCCTTACGAGTAAAGACGCAAATTTATTTGCGTAACAGCTTATGACAGCGAAAATACTGATTGTAGATGATGAACCTGACTTAGAACAGTTACTTCTTCAGAAATTTAGAAAAAAAATTCGGGAAAAGCAATTCCAATTAATTTTCAGCCGCAATGGTGTTGAAGCACTGGAAATGCTCAAAGCTGAACCGGATGTGGATATGGTATTAACCGATATCTTGATGCCGGAAATGGATGGACTAACTTTACTAACTCAGCTTCACGAATTACATCCAATGATTAAAGCCGTGATTATCTCTGCCTATGGAGATATTGACAATATTAGAACGGCAATGAATAAGGGTGCATTTGACTTCCTCACCAAGCCAATTAATTTTCAAGATTTGGAAATTACGACAAACAAAACTCTGCAACATGTGCAGCAGATGAAAGCAGCTTGGCAAAAGGAACGATTAGCACAACAAGAGCAAGCAGAATTACTGAGGCGTCTACAACAAGAAGTGAGCGATCGCCAGCGAGCAGAAATAGAATTGTCTGAGAGCGAGAGCAGGCTGAAGCAATTGTTAGAAGCTCTACCAGTGGGGATATTTGTCCTTGATGCTAACGCTGAACCCTACTACGCCAATCAAATGGCACTACAGATTCTTGATAAGGAATTTATCACCAAGTCTCTATCTGAGCAATTGAGCGAGATTTACAAAGTTGTTCAGGTGGGAATAAAGCAGTTGTACCCCCTTGAGCAACTGCCAGCTATACGAGCATTAAAAGGCGAAAGTGTCACTGTCGATGACATGGAGATTCGCCATGCTGACAAGATTATTCCCTTGGAGGTATCAGCCACCCCAGTTTTTAATGAACAGGGTAGAGTTGTTTATTCTATAGTTGCCTTTCAAGACATTACCCAACGCAAACACTCAGAAGCCGAACGGATTCAGTTTACTCAAGAACTAGAACTTAAGAATGTCGCCTTACAGCAAGCAAAAGATGCCTTAGCTGAGTCAAATCGCACCTTAGAACAAAAAGTACTTGAGCGCACTCAAGAACTGTCACAAACCCTAGAAATTCTCAAAGCTACCCAAGCACAACTGGTATTTGAAAATGCTCTACTTAAAAGTGCTGATCAACCTTTAACCTACGACTATCAAATTGGCGGGAGTTTGCCTATGGATGCTCCCACTTATGTGGTGCGTTCTACAGATCGTCACCTCTACCAAGCATTGAAGCGAGGAGAGTTTTGTTACGTCCTCAATGCACGGCAAATGGGTAAGTCAAGCCTCATGGTACGCATGATGCACCTTTTTCAACAAGAGGATTTTAGCTGTGCGGCGGTTGATATAACTCGTCTGGGCATTGACAACGTTACTCCTACTCAATGGTATAAGGGATTAGCCGTGGAGTTATGGCAAAGTTTTAACTTGCAAGGATTAGTGAATTTCAAGGCTTGGTGGAACGAGCAAAAAGATTTATCGCCTATTCAGTGCTTAAGTCAATTTATAGAAGAAATCGTACTAGGTCAAATTAAAAACGAAAAAATCTTTATTTTTTTAGATGAAATTGATAGCGTTTTAAGTTTAAACTTCCCCGTCAATGATTTTTTTGCTTTGATTCGCTTTTGCTATAACCAGCGCAGTATCAATCCCGAATATCAGCGTTTAACCTTTGCTTTGTTTGGAGTTGCAACACCCTCAGATTTGATGACTGACTACCAGAGAACGTCCTTTAACATCGGTCAAGCCATTCAACTTAATGGCTTTCAAATTCACGAAGCACAACCTCTGCTTCAAGGATTGACAAATAAAGTGAGCAATCCGCAAGTGGTGTTAAAAGAAGTGTTAGCCTGGACGAGTGGTCAACCTTTTCTCACTCAAAAACTCTGTAAGCTTATCCGCAATTCTTCGTCACCTATCTGGACAAACGGTGAAGCTGAGTGGATGGAAACACTGGTGCGAACTCAGATAATAGAAAATTGGGAATCTCAAGATGAGCCAGAACATTTGAGAACTGTACGCGATCGCATCATTAAGAGCGAGCAACAACCTGTTCAGCTTCTAGAACTCTATCGCCAAATTTTGCATCAAGGAAAAGTTGTTTGTGCTGATAGTCCCCAAGAAAGGGAATTACTTTTGTCAGGGCTTGTGGTTAAGCAACAAGGTTTTCTTCAAGTGCATAACCGTATATATGAACTCATCTTTGACAGCCATTGGATTGATTTGCTGATGACCGAAAAATAAGATCCCCGACGCGCGCGTATAGTTGTCGGGGATCAAGAGCCATAAGCGATAATATGCTGAGCAGTCATTTGCGGCTGTTCAAGGTGGGGCACATGACCACAATTCTCAATCCAAATCAGTTGACTATGGGGGATCGCTCGCTTAAACCTTGTTGCGTCTTTAGTACCTAATATCTTGTCAGAATCACCCCAAAGTATGAGAGTATTTTGCACAATTTGTGCTAACTGCTGAAATCTAAAAGCACTATAACCACCACTTTTGGTAAATGCGATCAAATTTTTACTCCAACTTGGTGCTTGTAAATGCAATCCTACACATAATTGAGCATCAAGTGATGCTAGTTGCTTGTTTTTATACGCAGCACGACAAATACTATTACGTATATTAGGATTACGCAAAAACTCAGTTGCCAAATAATCTAATGGCGGAAACATCAATTTACCCGCAGGCGATCCCCCCACTAAACCAGCACTGTCAATTAACACAAGCTTTTGTACCACTTCCGGGTAAGTGAGGGTGAAATCTATAGCTGCTGCACCACCCATCGAAGCACCTACCAAAATCACAGGTTGGTTAATCAGGGTTTTCCAGAAAGAATAAAGATGGGTTTTAATGTTACTCTTGCTCAACTCTATCCCTAATGGTCTGCCTGTAAACCCAAAACCCAGTAAATCTACTGCATAAGTTTCACTCTCAGCTGCAAGTAGCGGCAAGAGACGGCGAAATTCCAATACAGAACTGTCAAAACCGTGAATCAACAGAAAAGGTGTACCACCACTACCTTGACTCACATATGTGGTGGCAATTGGATCTGCACTTAAAGAAGTGGAAATTGCTATCTGTTTAATATTCTGAGCTAAAGCAACTGATGTCGGTTCTGTCAATTGTCCGACGGCAAAAGGTAGGAAATTAGGAAATTCAATGTTTTCTGAAATCAATTTAACCGTGTAGTAGATGAATATCAGGTTATTTGTCAACAATAACAATCCTGCTTTGGGAAAATTTAAAGCATCAGAACCTTGATTAGCCGTACTTTCCCAAAATTATTGAGGATTGAAATTTCACCAAAGAAGAATACAGGAGTCAGGAGCCAGAATTCAGAATCATTCTGTGCGTAGGAGTGGATGAATAATGGTCTAAAGCTGAACGTATTTATTCGTGGAGAAATAGAATTGCGAAGCAACTTTACTGAAACCCCTGAATTTATTCATGGGGTTATTCTGACGAATGACGAATGACTCCTTCTCATTTATTTTATCAGGTCTTATATTATAAACCTTATACATAGTTTTTCGCAATAGTGATCGCACCCCAAGGGGTGTCACAAATCTTGCTATCATCCAATGTCTACCGCACAATAACGAAATCCCATGCATTCATACATCTAAAATGACCCCGGCTTCTGTCGGGGTTTTTTTTCAATAACCCAAATTCAGTAAAATCATCACCTTTTCTGATCTGAGGGAACTCCAAGAAATAAATTATCCAATTCTCAAACTCAACCTATTTCCTCATT
>JAQYWP010000344.1 GCA_029379285.1 Rhizonema sp. PD38 | reverse complement strand
ATCTTGTATAAAGTTATGGTAATTTACGTCGCATTTAATTGTGATGTTTATTAAAGTTCCTTCAAAGAAAGTGGGCGCGCTCTGGTAGATTTCCTGGTTTTCGTCAATTAAAGCGTATCCGTCGTGGCTGTAAATTTCAATTTTACCCTGTTTACTCTTAACAAAGTTTTTTAATGAGTCCAAACCAGTACCTCCAGGTACTTTACTGCGTCGGGTTGTCTTCCCTGGTTGAAACGCCCATTTAAAAGCGTCAGAAGCCAACATACTACTGTTTTGAAGAAATTGGCGCACGTTTGCCGGGATGCCAACACCAAAATCAATGACCGTAAGCTTTAATGTCTTCAAGTAAGGATATCGTTGTCCACAGGTGAATACGCCGATATTTGACATCCCGTGTTCAAAAGCATTGCTATAGATTTCAAGAACATTATGAATAATTTCATCTTTGATAGCTTGACTAACTTCAACCCAACCACGTCCAAGCCACTGTTCATTTAAGTAACTCAGAATATTCTCTAAGTTGTCCTTAGCATCTTCCCTGTAAGCAACAGAATTACCTTTCCATCCTTGCTGACTATCTCCAAAAACATATAGAAAACCGTTTTGAGCTAGGTTTCCTTTAATATCGCTTTGAAGTGTATCCCAGGCAAAGTTAACTTGACCACCACGAGCTTTAATGAGGCGAGCTAAACGACCTAAGAAGGCGACAGCGTTTTGGCGAAGAAAGTAACATTCTGAAAAGTCAAAGATAACTTTTGGTGTATGGATTCCTCTGATTTGCGACCAAAGTCTAAACATACGAATGAAGTCTGCCTTGTCATCGTTGAGGGTTGGGACTTTGAGCGTGATTGTCAGTGGAGTATTAGCAATAAAGGATACTGGATGATCCTAAATCTCATCATAGTTAGATACAGAGTACAAATATACTTTAACTCTAGCTAAAACTCCTTACTACGGTGTTAGTACCTGTTTTGCTGCAACTTTTTTCTTCATATCCCTATTTCTAGGGTTATGCACGGCTCACCACGTTTCTTTATGCAAACTTACTCTGTTTCTTGACGAAGCAATGTCGTTTCTTCCACAGGCGGAGCTTCGGTGATGACACCTGCTTGAGTCAAATGTGGTTTGATAATCAAACTTACGCCAATTGCCCAAGCAACTGAAACCATCCACCCAGCCAGAATATCACTGGGAAAGTGGACTCCCAAATAGAGCCGCGTCCAGGCAATTGCCAAGACATACAAGCTTCCCACAATCAGAATCAACCAGCACCAAACGCTTCCCCAAGTCAAAATGACTAAAGCTGCTACCAGTGTCATACTCGTCATTGCATGGCCACTGGGAAAAGAGAAATCTAATTCGGGAGAAGGTGACTCCCATAAGTGGGGACGTATTCGGTGCATGAACTCCTTTGTTGTACGGTTAATGATGACGCTTCCCAACGCTGTTGTCAGTAAATATGTCAGTGTTCGCCAGCGTCTTAAGGCTAAAAATACCAACCCGATGATAGAGACAATGGGTATCACAGTCCGATAAGAACCAGTAAGAGTAAGTCTTGCGGCAAACACATCTAGTTGTACTCGTGATGATTGGTGAATCGCTACCAGGATAGGTTCATCCCAGGGAAAACCACCTTCATTCACCCATACCTTAACAGCCAACAACCCAAAAATTTGCAGAGGTAAGTAAACTCCGATGGACAACAGCAGCAGAGAACGCCAATGAGCAACGAGTAGTTGTCTGAAAAAGTTGACGAAGGACTGTCCAAGCTTACCAAAGTCAGATTTCATCATTCTCAATCACCATAAAATAAAAATACGGGAATTAGAGCGGAATTATGTAGTTACTATAGAGATAGGGGAGAATATCTTAGACAGTACCATCATGGACCATTCATTACTACCACTTTTCAGCTTCTTTGTTGGCATCATTGTTGGCTTAACGGGAATTGGCGGAGCATCGCTGATTACGCCAATGTTAATTTTTCTATTCCAAGTCCCGCCTGCGATCGCTGTAAGTTCTGATGTTGTGGCTGCCACATCAATGAAGTTTGTTGGTGGTTTCAAGCACTGGCAACAGAAAACCATTGACATAGAGGTCGTTCAATGGCTGGTATTAGGCAGTGTTCCCGGATCGCTCTTTGGGGTAGGAATTTTACACTTTTTCAAGCAAACTGGGGACGATCACCTCAATTACATCCTGCTCCACTTGGTTGGATTGATGATTTTTTTAGTCACTTTGTTTGCATTAATACAGTTATTACTGTTGACTTTTTTACCAAAATTTGAATTAATTGACCTCCCAAAGTTAGACTTACAAACTACTTCTGGTCGAATTTTGACAATGATAGTAGGAGCAGTTTTAGGCTGTTTGGTAGGTTTAACCAGCGTGGCATCCGGTTCTATGTTTGCACTAGTTTTGATTGGCTTTTTTCACCTAGATGCTCGTAAATTAGTTGGTACAGATATTTCACAAGCAGCGATTCTATTATTCTTCACGTCTTTGGGACATCTGACCTTGGGAACAGTTGACTGGAACATAGTATTACCCATATGGTTAGGTTCTATACCTGGAGTCATGGTAGGTGCTCAGCTTTGTCAAATAGCTCCTCAACGCCCACTTCGGTTTGTCATTTATACACTTTTGCTCATGGTAAGTTGCAAATTAATTTATTAATGTCAGCATTCAGCTATTAGCGATGAAAAGAATTTAGTATCCGCTCAATAAATAGGGGATAAGAAAAAAAATAAGAGTATACATCGGTACACACCGTATCGTAGAATATGGTGTATGACGCAGAAACCATTTCCAAGCGAACAAGTATCGGCATTACTGCAAACAATCGACCCAAAAGAGATTGAAGACAATGCCGTGCGTCAAAAGGTAGAACTTTTATTGAACCTAATAGAGCAACTAAACTCAAAAGTCAAAGATTTAGAAGAAGAAAACCAGAAGTTAAGGGATGAAAACAACCGTCTTAAAGGAGAACAAGGTAAATCGGACATAAAACCCAACCAGTTTAAAGGGTTTAAGGAGAACCACTCATCAGAGAAAGAACGGAAAACCCCAACTAAGCACAGCAAGAGTAGCAAAAAAGCAAATATAAAAATAGATCGGTCAGAGATTATAGAATACCCTCAATCAGAATTACCACAAGACGCACAATTCAAGGGTTATGAAGAAGTAGTCGTTCAAGATATCTCTTTAAAAACTGATAACGTACTTTTCCGTAAACAGAAATATTATTCGCCCCAAACAGGAAAAACTTATTTAGCAGAACTACCACTCGGATATGATGGAGAGTTTGGTCCTGGAGTAAAAGCTTTAGTGATGAGTCTTTACTATGGAGCGGCACGTTTGCGGGGGAAGCTTCCCCCGCAAAGCTGCCTTGGGAATATGACTCAAGGGAAATTATTAGAGTTGTTAGAAGATATTGGGATTTCAATGTCAGCGGGATACTTATCGAATCTATTAATCAAAAATCAAAGCGACTTTGAAGCTGAGTTTAACGAAGTATACGTATCTGGACTAGCCAGTAGTAATTGGCAGCACTTAGACCAAACAAGTACACGTGTTAAAGGAGTAAATCATACAACAAATGTAATTTGTAACCCATTGTATACAGTCTACTCTACAACGCTAAAAAAAGATCGATTAAGCGTACTTGGAGTATTGCAGAACACCCAAGAACTTAAGTTTATTCTGAATCCACTTACCTACGAATTATTAGATAGCTTAAATTTACCCACCAAGTGGAACAATCGAATCAAATTATTGCCTCAGGAAATAGTGTTTACTTCTGAGCAGTTTAATTCTTTGCTGGATAAACATTTGAACAAACTGGGTTCTCAACATCGTATTCGTGTACAAGAGGCAGCAGCAATTGCTTTTTATCATCAACAGTCCCTGATTCCGATAGTCCAAACTCTTGTTTGTGACGACGCGCCCCAATTTAAGTTACTCACGGATAATTTAGCTTTATGTTGGGTACATGAAGCTAGACATTATAAAAAGTTAAGTCCCTTTGTTGGTTGTCATCAACAAGCTTTAGACAAATTTTTGGATGAGTTTTGGGTTTACTACCCTTGAATTACTGGCTTATAGAGATTCTCCAAACGAAAAGAGAAAACTTGAACTAAAGTCGAAATTTTGGGAGCTTTTTGGTATTGAAACTGGTTATAAGCAGTTAGATGAACGAAAAAGATTAACTGCAGCAAAAGTATCTGAGTTATTATTGGTTTTAGAGAATCCTGAACTACCATTACATAATAATCCGGCTGAACTAGCTGCAAGAACTATGGTGCAGCGACGTAACATTAGTTATGCGACTCAAACAATTGAAGGTACTAAGGCTTGGGATATTTTTATGTAAGATTGTTGGGACTACTCGCAAATTAGGAATTAGCTTTTTTGAGTATATGCAAGACCGGATCTCTGGAAAAAGTAAAATTCCGTGTCTGGCAACTATTATTCGAGATAAATGTTTTCAAGAGCATCAGCC
Source organism: Rhizonema sp. PD38 (assembly GCA_029379285.1). Classification (GTDB taxonomy): domain Bacteria; phylum Cyanobacteriota; class Cyanobacteriia; order Cyanobacteriales; family Nostocaceae; genus Rhizonema. The sequence continues at coordinate 3,601 of JAQYWP010000344.1, read as the reverse complement.
TCTGTCACGCCAAGAAGAATTACTTTGGATGTCAGGGTAAACACTATTCAAGTTTAACAGCAGTCAAATTAAAAACTCACTACATGCGTGATTTTGGTGAGTGCAATCGTGCCGCATAAAAATTTGTGCGTTCATTGATGCTTTTGGAAACATTGGTGCGTTTAAAAGTGTATTTTTATAGTAGTACTATGGTCGTTTATATTTTTTTGTTATCTGGTTAGTTCGTCCATTCAGGTAGTAAACACTATACTTAGATAAGTTAAAACGCGCTTAGTATATCCGCGCAAAAATGCACGGTTAATAAATTATTTAATCTTCGTTCTGTGCGCAGAGGGCGCTTTGCGCCCCCATGGCTTGAGTTATTTATATAACTTATAAATTTATTCAACAACATCAAATAATTACTACTTACTGCTACTCCCAAAGCCGATACCAATATTCCTCAACCTACATCGGTTGACATTGGTTAATAATCGCCCCCCTAGTCAATATTCCTCAACCTACATCGGTTGACATTGAAAGCGCGATCGCCCCCTGGTCAATATTCCTCAACCTATATCGGTCTATTTTCATTTCACATTATATCTGGGCTTTACCGATTCATTAAGCAACGGATATTTTTAAGGGCACTTCCCCGCTCACGGTTACCACTATCCCCGACTTATTGAGCCGATACGTTTTGCCAAACCAACAAAATTTAGTCATCTGGGAAGCTGTTTTCGTTTCTATTTGGCTTTTTCTTTTCCTGCTCAATCAACAACTATTAAATAACTTTAATCAGTCCGATCTCACTAAGAAAGCCGAACTCTACAATTATCTATCGGCTAATAACAACTTTTCGGCAAAAAATCCACTAACGCCGGCGAGAGAAAAAGCTTTACAATACTCGCAGGAGTTAATTAAGGATTATAAAAAAGTCCGAGGAAGTTCGAGAAATATTTACTATACTTTGCAATTGGCAACTGTTATTTTCTCGGGAATTACACCGATTTTAGTCTTGGTAGATAAATTGGATATAGGTATTGCGTGGTTCAAGTGGCTGCCGGTAATCTTCCCAGCTGTAGCATCCATAGTTGCTAGTGTCGTTACCTCCTTTCCTTTTCAGGAAAATTCTGTTGCGGCTAATACTACCGTTGAATTATTAGAAGCTGAAGAAGAGAAGTTTGTCTTGGGAATAACTGAACCTTATCGTTGTTATGATGTTGACGATGAAACCCAACGTCAGCAGAAGGCAAAACAGGCAATAGAAAACTTTATTATCCAAGTCAATAATATTCATCTTAACCAAGTACAACAATTGAGTAACGCCTCCTCAAGCGAGTCGAAGAAAGAAGCAGTTCAATCTGTAGAGTCTAAACTCGAGTCATAAAAGGATTTTCACCCCAAGCTATCCTCTCTCCCTAATCAGTTCCACGTCAGCAATCAAATCGCTCATCACCTGTGCATTTTGTCCTAACGGCGTCAGTAGTTTGTTTTTCCACGTTTCCAGATTCGCCGTACTTTCTGTTAATAACTGTTAAATCAGGGTTTGAAATGCTAGAGTTAGAGAACCACAAGAAATATCGCGCTGAAACTGGTCAAATTTACCGGAAATGAGTAATCTCCTTCAATATCGGAAAATCAGCTTTCAGAGTTTTGCTCATGACAGGTTGAAGATTTAGCTGGGAGACTCCTCGATATGTAAGCACGCAGCCAAAAGCTATCAGCACTCTTCGCCTGTAAAACTTATAGTCATACTCCCTTCGGTTTTAGTTTCCAATTGGTGGTGGCAAAGGTTGGCGTGGCGAACCACCTCCACCAATGCTGTTTGCTCCGTTGTTGTTCACAACCTTCACGTTTGCAATGATTTTAGTGAAGTCGGCTTGGAGTGCAGCATCACTATACAAATCATGTCCAGTAACTGTCGAGTACTCCACCTCGGCGCTCTGCTCAACGCAGAGATAATTATAGTCCCAACCCGAATCATCAACAATATAAGCACCGTAGTTTTGCATTGCCTGAAATATCTTTTGACCTGCTTTAGATGTCAGTCCCAAACTTTGGGCTGTGACATTCGGTGGAATTGCTAGCAACGAACCCATAACGAGCGCCGGATTAGATCCCTGGTATTGATTTGGTGCATTAGTATCAGCAAGAGGGGCTGGCCAGCGATGACCGGGAGTTGGTGATGAAGGATTGTAGTACAGCCACTTGCCCCAGATATCAATCTTGAGTGCATGACGGATAGGAATGTCGTTGATTAATTCACCAGGTCGAATACTACCACCAATGCTTGACATCCCAGAGCCGCCATGTCCACCCTCAATGCCATCACCGTAGATATCCTGCTGTCCAAACCAATTACTGTACAGGGGACCACCCTGCTGACAACGGGTAGTTGTGGTGAATGACACTAGGGTTCTGCCATCCGGCTTTAGGAACGCCGAGGAGCCGTTTGGAGTATATGTCGTAGTTGCATCTTGAATGATGAGATTGTAGGGAATGTTTATCGGCTGACTTGCTTCCGGATGCCACTGCGCCTGCTGCTGGGATAAGGTGCCAGAGCAACGACCTGGACCAAAAGTAGGAGGCATGTAGGTTGATACAGCAGGGTCGCTATTTTTGGTTGTGATGTACCACTCAGTGTCAACTCCAATGCCCTTTGAGCCGATATAGGCATTAACGTAATTCGCACTCGATCCAATCGGTACATTCCAAATACTGTCACAGGCGAATGGCCAGATATTTTTATCGCGTGATTGCCCAGAGCCGCACTTGCTATTGTTCGTAATAGCTTGGGCTGTGAGAGTACGCTTTGTAGCTGAGGGCTCTTGTGAAAGCGTTCCTAAGTTATTTGCTCGCGGTTTTATCCCCTCACTTCGGCTCCAGCTCAATTGTTGAGTAATAACGCTGATTACAGAAGCAGCGTTGCGAACATGGCTAATAGCACTCAAGCTACTGAAATCAAAAACGATCATTTGCCTCTCCGGTTTTAGTCAAAGTAGTTTGAATCTGACATTTGATGAGTTTTAATACTCGGATTTAGCAGAGGTTAAACCCTGAACAAGGAAATTTAATTCAGAGGAAGTTCAAGCATTTATTAATTTTGCTATGAATCTTCCCAAAGCGCAAATTTTTCTTAAACTATAAATTTTGACGGCTATTTTATAAGCGCAGCATACCACCTAACAGACTATTTTGGCTACATAAATAAACACTACTTTGGCAAGTATATATCAGTCATTGCTTCAAGAGTCCCTCGCATCTGTAATTAATTTATGGGCTTGTGATTAAATCGCTCTGAGATTTTCAGACACTCTACCAGAGATAAATCGTAGGACCTTAAGCGATCGCTCTTCATGGCAGTTGGAAGATAGCCCAATCGCATAACACAGATAAACAAAGAGCGCATTTTTTGTCAAGATAAATGCATCTACATTTATCTTGACAAATACCTAAACTAATGCTTTTGCACAAAAATTATAATTTGTCGTTAGAGTTATTTTAAGAGTGAAAGTGAATGGCTAAAGTCTTGTCAAAAAGCAAGTGTTAAGGCGATTTATTAGGCAGGGTAAGCGCATTTCAAACCCTATTGACAACAAGGCTTTCCAGCATCATTATG